>DATNMT010000646.1:0-11375 GCA_035602495.1 Bradyrhizobium sp. | reverse complement strand
GAGCACCTCATCGAGGTGCCGCAGCCGCTTGATCGAACCGGAGATGGTCTTCCAGTTGGTCAGCGTGCCGCCGAGCCAGCGCGAGTTGACAAAATACTGCGCCGAGCGCTTGGCGGCTTCGGCGACGCCGTCCTGCGCCTGGCGCTTGGTGCCGACGAACAGGATACGGCCGCCCTTGGCAACCGTATCGCTGACGGCCTGCAGCGCACGATGCAGAAGCGGCACGGTCTGGGCGAGGTCGATGATGTGGATGTTGTTGCGGGCACCGAAAATGAAATCCGCCATTTTCGGATTCCAGCGGTGCGATTGGTGGCCAAAGTGAACGCCAGCTTCCAATAGCTGACGCATTGAAAAATCGGGTAGCGCCATAGTCTGAGTTCTCCGGTTGGTTCCTCCGGAAACGTGTGAGCAGACGAGCCTTATGGCCCGGCTGCCACCGGACGGCCTTTTGAGCCATGTTTCCGTGTGAGATGCGCGGCTTATAGCGGCCCCCCCGCGAATTCGCAAGGATTGCGATCGCGCTCAGGCAAAAACCCGAAACCGGGCCGGCTCAGGCCCGGTTTGAGACGCGACCGGTTCCGCTTTCAGCATTTCTTGGCATTCGGCGGGCATTTCTTGGCCGCGGCCGGGGCCGGTCTTGGCGGAGGGGCCGGTCTCGGTGGAGGCGGCGCCGGGCGGGCGATTTGGGCCACCGGATGCGGCGGCGGAGGTGGCGGAGGCGGCCGGTGGACCGGCTCGGCGCGCCGAATTTCAGGTTTCGGCGGAGGCGGCGAAGGGGGCTTGGCGGGCAGTGCTGCGGGCTTGACCGGCGACGGCGGTGCCGCGCTTTTCTTCTTGGCCCCTTGCGGAATGATCGGCTTGGTTTCGGGGGTCAGGGCCGAAACGCCGGATTTCGGCTGACCGACCGGAGGCGCCGGCGGCTTGGTTCCCAGGGTTTTCGAACCAGTGGCGGTTGCGGGCAAGCCGGTGGCCGCGCCCGCCGGAGGCGTCGTTACCGGGGCTAGTTTGGCATTCGGGTTGACCACGCCATGGGCCGGCCCCGTCACGCCCAAGGGTGCGGCAGGCGTTCCTTTGGTGCCGGGAACCGGCAGCGCATTGGTCTTTGGCAGCGTTGTGCCCTGAGGCAGCGCGTTGGGGGACGCATTGACTGGCTGCGGGACATTCGTTGCGCCGGGCGCGCCGGGTTTGATCGAAGCGCTCGGCGGCACCGGCAATTTTCCCTGCTGGATCAGCGAGGCCCGCTGCGCGACCGAAGGCGGCAGGGCCGCGGCGGCGGCAGCCGGTGTCGCGCCACCCTTCGCCCCCGGTGCGATCGGGCCGGGCTGCGGCGGCTTGTTGATGACGTTATTGATCACGGTGGTGTTGTGGATGTTGACGAAAATGATGTTGTTCGGCGGCGCCACCACGTAGACCGGCGACCGGACGTAGACCGGGATCGGTACGAAGTAAGGCTGCGGCAGGATGAACAGCCCGACCGCCACGATCGGCGGCGCCAGCACCACGAAATCCGGCGGTGGCGGCGGCAGGAAAAACACCGGCGCCGGTGGCGGCGGCGCAAAATCGAAGTCGGGATCGCTGAAATTCAGCACGGGGCGATCGACGTAGACGATTTCGTCCGCCGGCGGCGGCGGCACGTCGTAGTCGATCATCGCGAAGGAAGGCGGCGGCTCCAGCGGCGCGGTGAGAATCGCAAGCCTGCGGCGGGCATCGAAGGCATGCGGTCCGCGCGGATAGCGCCGCAAATACGACCAGTAGGCCTGTGGCGTGTCGGCCCGATAGCTGCGAAGCCAGGTGATCGCCTCGCGCCGCGCGGCGACGATCGCCCGCACCCGTCTGGCGAGCGGATCGGTCGGATAGGCCGCCAGAAAATCCTCATAGCCCTGTACCGTGTCGCGTTCGAGGCATGCGGCATAGGCATCCTGCACGCCGAGATCGCGGATCGGCCTGGCCCTCGCCGCAGCCGCCTGATCCGCCGGCGCCGCCGCGGGCGCATCGGGTGCGCGATCGAAGAACATGAAGGGTGCGTCGATCTTCGACGCATCCCAGGGCACCTGCGCGCCCTTGGTCGCTTCGTTGACGCGAAGCCGCACGCGGTCGAAAACTTCCGGAAGCGGCAGTCCGCCGGTGCGGATCATCTCGGCGAGCGCCTGCGCGTAGGCACCATAGGGCCCCGGTTCATCGGGCGCGACAGTGCCCGGCGCGGCATTGAAGGCGATCAGCATGTGCGGATCCGGCTCGACCAGCGCGAGCCCGCTCGCGATCGGCTGGCCGCCCTCGATAAAGGGCTGCTTGCGGGCCATATCCAGCACGACGACGTTGGCCTTCAGCGGCAGCGCTGCGAGCTGGCGCAGATAGTCGCTGATCCGCAGTCCTTCGATCGGAACGTCGGTGTCGCGGCTGAGCGAAGAGTCGACCGGGATGAAATAATTCTCGCCGGCGAGCTGCATGCCATAGCCCGAAAGATACACCACCGCGACCGTGCCCGGAGCTGACGTCTCGGCCTTCTGGATGAAGTCACGGAAGCTCTTGCGCAGCGTCTCGCCGTCGAGGTCGCGCGCGCCGACCACGTCGAACCCGGCCGCCTGCAGGGTTTGCGCAATCAAGCCTGCGTCATTGGCCGCGGTTGCGAGCGGCGATTTGGTGTAGGCGCCGTCGCCAACGACCAGTGCAATCCGCTTTTCCTGCTGTTGCGCGCTGGCGGGACTCATCAGCCCCGGGAGGGCGGAGAACAGCATCAGGCAGAACGAAAGAATCGAGAGAGCCCTGATCCCACGCATGATTTCTTGTCCGCTTGCGGTTCAGATGGGTGTCCATGCCATCAGGACACGAGCTATCTGAACATCGTTTGAACGAAAAACGCTGCCAATAAGGCGCGACGCATGACGGCAGCGCATTGCGGCCATTGCAGAAATCGATCCAGACACGGCTGTCGACAACGATCAACCCGCTGCCCGCCCTTTGCGGCTCCGCGCAAGGTTGCCGCGCCAGCGGTATTTGCCAAAGGCGACACCGACCTCCTGCTGCCGCCGCAGCCTGATCATCAGACGAAGCGCTTTCCTCTACCGTCCGCTTCCTGGTCGCGTTCCCCAAGGCCTTTTGCGCCTCTGCCATGAGGGCGTCATCGATTTCGATATTGGTACGCATCGGGCCCACCGTCCTGCGGTCGTGCATATTGCTGCATCGTGATACAAGCTGCGGCCCTGCAACAAGCAGAATAACCCCTACAGCGTCTGCACGTCTACCACGCCGGAGACCGCCTTGATGGCGCCGGCGATCTGCGGCGAAACCTTGAAGCGGCCGGGCAGCTTCATTTCGACCTCGGTTTCGAGGTCGAGCATCATCACCAGCGAGACGTCGCCGTCGGCGCCGCCGGCCGGCGCAGGAGCCGGTTTTGCCTGGGGGCTGCGGGCCGGAGCGCCCTGCCCGGCTTCCGGCATCTGCAGGCGCCTGGCGATGGATTCCAGCGGCCGTGTGTCGCGGACGAAAATGCGCAGACCTTTTTGCGTTTTCGCCGCGGCGTCGTCGAGCAGCTCGGCGTGCAGCACCCGGGCGCGCACATCCTCGCCCTGCAATTCGGCGCCGAGCTGCAACAGGACCGCCGCCCCCGGCTCCAGCACGTCGCGATACTGCGCGAGCCCTTCGGAAAACAGCACGGCCTCGAAATGGCCGGTCGGATCCGACAGCCCCATGATGCCCATCTTGTTGCCGGTCTTGGTGCGCCGCTCCATCCGCGACACCACGGTGGCGGCGACCTTGCCGGCGGTCGCGCCGGTCTTCACGGCGCGGGAAAATTCCGCCCAGGACTGCACCCGCAGGCGCTTCAGCACGGTCGCGTAGTCGTCGAGCGGATGGCCGGACAGGAAGAAGCCGATGGCGTCGTATTCGCGCCGCAGCCGCTCGGCCGGCAGCCAGGGCTCGACCTGCGGCAGCATGATGGTCGGCGCATCGGCGGCGTTACCGAACATGTCGTTCTGCCCGATGCTCGCGGCCTCATGGCTGCGCTGGCACGCCGCGAGAATGGCTTCGGCGCCGGCGAACACCCGCGCGCGGTTTGAATCCAGCGTATCGAAGGCGCCGGCCGCCGCCAGGCTCTCGATCACGCGCTTGTTGATGGCGCGCGGATTAACGCGGCTGGCGAAATCGGCGAGCGAGGTGAACGCGCCGTCCCTGCGGGCCTCGACGATCAGTTCGACCGCCTGATGGCCGACGCCCTTCAGCGCGGCGAGCGCGTAATAGATGGTGCCGTCGGCGACCTCGAAGGTGGCGCCGGAACGGTTGATCGAGGGCGCCTCGACCTTGATGCCGAGCCGCTGGGCCTCAGAGCGAAACTCCGAGAGCTTGTCGGTATTGTTGAGGTCGAGCGTCATCGACGCCGCCAGGAATTCGACGGGGTAATGCGCCTTCATGTAGGCGGTCTGATAGGACAACAGCGCATAGGCCGCGGCGTGGCTCTTGTTGAAGCCGTAGTCGGCGAATTTCGCCAACAGTTCGAAGATGGTATCGGCCTGCCCGCGCTGAATGCCGCGCTCGACCGCGCCGGAGACGAAGCGCTCGCGCTGCTGCTCCATCTCTTTGCGGATTTTCTTGCCCATCGCGCGGCGCAGCAGGTCGGCTTCGCCGAGCGAGTAGCCGGCCATCACCTGCGCGATCTGCATCACCTGTTCCTGGTAGATGATGACGCCGAACGTCTCCTTGAGGATCGGCTCGAGCATCGGATGCAGATATTCCGGCTCCTCGTCGCCGTGCTTGCGGGCGCAATAGGTCGGAATGTTCGCCATCGGGCCCGGCCGATACAGCGCCACCAGCGCGATGATGTCCTCGAAGCGGTCGGGCCGCATGTCGACCAGCGCCCGCCGCATGCCCTGGCTTTCCACCTGGAACACGCCGACCACATCGCCCTTTGCGAGCATGGCGTAGCTTGGCGCATCGTCGAGCGGCAGCTTTGCCAGATCGAGCTCGACGCCGCGCCGTTGCAGAAGCTTGACGGCGAGATCGAGCACCGTCAGCGTCTTCAGCCCGAGGAAGTCGAATTTGACCAGGCCGGCGGGCTCAACCCATTTCATGTTGAACTGGGTCACCGGCATGTCGGATTTCGGGTCGCGATAGAGCGGCACCAATTCGCTCAGGGGCCGGTCGCCGATCACGATACCGGCGGCGTGGGTGGAAGCGTGCCGGGTCAGGCCTTCGAGTCGCTGCGCGATGTCGAAGGCGCGCGCCACCACCGGGTCCTCGTCGCGAAACGCCTGCAGCTTCGGCTCGCTGGCGATCGCAGCCGAAAGCGTCACCGGGGCTGCGGGATTTTGCGGAACCAGTTTTGTCAGCTTGTCGACCTGGCCGTAGGGCATCTGCAGCACGCGCCCGACGTCGCGCAGCACGCCGCGCGCCTGCAGCGTGCCGAAGGTGATGATCTGCGCCACCTGATCGCGGCCATAGCGCTGCTGCACGTAGTCGATCACCTCGCCGCGCCGGTCCTGGCAGAAGTCGATGTCGAAGTCGGGCATCGAGACGCGTTCCGGATTGAGGAAGCGCTCGAACAAGAGGCCAAACCGGATCGGATCGAGATCGGTGATGGTCAGGGCATAGGCGACCAGCGAGCCGGCGCCGGAGCCGCGGCCGGGCCCGACCGGGATGCCTTCGGCCTTTGCCCATTTGATGAAGTCCGCGACGATGAGGAAGTAACCCGGATACTGCATCCGGGTGATGACATCGAGCTCGAAGGCAAGCCGCGCCTGGTAGTCTTCCTCGGATGTGCCCTGCGCCAGGCCGTGAACCCTGAGCCGGTTGTTCAGCCCCTCCTCGGCCTGCCGGCGCAACTCGGCGGCTTCTTCGCTCAGCGCGTCGGCGCTGTTGGCGGTCGCACCCACCGTGAAGCGCGGCAGGATCGGCTTGCGGGTGAGCGGGCGGAATGAGCAGCGCTCGGCGATCTCGATGGTGGAGCCAAGCGCCTCCGGTATATCGGCGAACAACACCGCCATTTCGGCGCGGGTCTTGAAGCGGTGATCGGCGGTCAGCTGATCGCGCTCGGTCTCCGCGATCAGGCGTCCGCCGGCGATGCAGAGCAGCGCATCATGGGCTTCGTAATCGTCCGAGGTCGCGAAATAGGGTTCATTGGTGGCCACCAGCGGCAGGCCCTTGGCATAGGCGAGATCGATCAGTCCGGCCTCGGCGTGGCGTTCCTTCTCGAGGCCATGGCGCTGCAATTCGATATAGAGCCGGTCGCCGAACAGGCTTGCCAGCCGGTCGCAGCGCGATGCCGCCAGCCCCGCATGGTCGCCCGCGAGCGCCAGCGAGATCGGCCCGTCCGGGCCGCCGGTCAGCGCGATCACATCCTCGGCGTCGCCTTGCAGCCAGTCGAATTTGATATGCGGGGCCTGATGCACCGGCGTCTCGAGAAAGGCGCGGGAGTTCAGCCGCATCAGGCTGCGATAGCCGCGCTCGCGCGACGCCAGGAGCACGATCCGCGACGGCCCGGCCGCCAGCGCATTGCGGGCATTGGGATCCTGATCGCCGAAATCGACCGCGAGCTCCAGGCCGATGATCGGCTGGATGCCGTAGCCGGCCATCTTGTCGGAGAATTCCAGCGCCCCGAACATGTTGTCGGTGTCGGTCAGCGCCAGCGCCGGCTGGCGATCGGCCTTGGCGAGCTCACCGAGCTTGCCGATCTTGATCGAGCCCTTCAGCAGCGAATAGGCCGAATGGACGTGGAGATGGACAAATCCGGCGCTGGACATGGCTGCCGACGGTTTTGGGGTCATGGCGTCAGGGGATCACGGCTTGAGGGAATGCGAGCCGCCCCGCAAGGCCGACTCGCCCCTCAATGGTGATGCCTTAAGCCGGACGAGTCCACGCGGAACGCCGCCGTTTCAGTGGCCGTCCGGCTTTTCCCCAGGCGTCGGCGATGTCCCCCAGCGCTTCACAACTGGGGGATAAGCTGCGCCCAGACCGCGATCATCCCGATAAACAGCGAAATCGAAGCCAATGCGGCTGCTTCTTCGACGAAAACCTTCAACATGCCCGCCTCCTGAGACCTAGGAACATATGAAGAACATTGTTCTCAGTTTGTTCTTGGTGTCAAGTGTCGAAATCGGGCCCCTCGGTCGAAGCCTTGATGAAAGCTTAATCCGCCCCGCCGGATGCCTTCGAACGGCCTAGCATCCACGAACGTGAGTTGACGGAAAACCGCCGCTGCGGCTTGGGTTGCGGCTCGACGGAATCGATCAAGAGACGGCGTGCGGCCGAAGGGAGCTTATGATGCGCAACATGGTACTGGCGCTGCTGGCCGCGGTCGGTGTGGCGTTGATGGTCAGCGCGCCGGCGGAAGCGGTCGGCACCCGCTATCCCTTCTGCATTCAGGGCGACGAACAGCCGGGCCTGAGCAACTGCACCTTCACCAGCTACGAGCAATGCCAGGCTACCGCTTCGGGAAGGCGGCTCTGGTGCATCGAGAACCCCTATTACAACCCCGGCGGCGATATCGATCCCCGCCCCTATCGCGGCCCGCGCGCAAAATCGGTCTATCCCGCGCCGCGCTGAGGCGGCCGACCACGGCGAGGCGGCAGTGCATGTCCGCGCGCGAACGTGAGTTGACTGAGACCAGGCAGCGCTGTCTGCTCGCGACGCAATCAACCACAGCGGAGGATGCCATGCGGACTGCAATTTTGGCGCTGCTGATGTGCTGCGCGGGCTCGACGATCTCTGCATCTCCCGCCGCGGCGCGGGATTATCCGTTCTGCATTCGGGGATGCGACTTCGGCGGCAGCGTCGGCGACTGCATCTTTACGAGCTACCAGCAATGCCTCGCCACGGCCTCCGGGCGCGACGCCACTTGCGCCCCTAACCCCTATTACAACAGCGCCAGCGCCAACGCCGAACTACAGCCCAATCGCATCCAGCAATCGCGAAGGAGGTACTGATGCGTGTTCTTGCTCTGGCGATTCTTGCGATCGCAACGGTGTCGGTGGCCGCGCCTGCGGCCGCCCAAACCTACTCCCCGGACTATCCGGTCTGCCTGCACGTTTACGGCAAGGCCACTTATTACGAATGCCTCTATACGTCGCTGGCGCAGTGCAACGCGACGGCTTCCGGGCGCGCGGCGCAGTGCGTGGTCAATCCGTATTTCGCGAATGCAGAACAGCCGGCGGCGCCCTACCGGCGGCATCGCCACGTTTACTGAGTTGAGCTAATCCGGATCGAAGGAAATTCTGATGCGCATGCTTGCTGTGGCTATCGTGGCGATGGGGGCGATTTCGGCAGCCGCGCCGGCTCAGGCGCAGACCTTTGACCCGCATTATCCGGTTTGCCTGCACGTCTATGGCGACCCCACCTATTACGAATGCCAATACATGACGATGGCCGCCTGTCAGCAGACCGCGGCCGGCCGCGCCGCCCAGTGCGTGTTGAATCCATATCTTGCGAGCGCGGGAGTGCCCGTGGGTCCACGGCGGCCGCATCGCCGGGTGTATTAGTCGAGCTCGACGACCTGGCCGTCCACCAGCGACACCCGCCGGTCCATGCGGCCGGCCAGCTCCATGTTGTGGGTCGCGATCAGCATCGCCACCCGCGTCGCCCGCACCAGCTGCATCAGCGCGCCGAACACGTGATCGGCAGTGTGCGGATCGAGATTTCCGGTCGGCTCGTCCGCAAGCAGCACCCGCGGCGCGTTTGCCACCGCGCGCGCGATCGCCACCCGCTGCTGCTCGCCGCCGGACAGCTCCGCCGGCCGGTGCGTGATGCGATCGCCGAGGCCGAGATAGGCCAGGATTTCGGTTGCGCGCTTGATAGTCTCGGAGCGCTTCAGTCCGCGGATCATCTGCGGCAGCATGACATTTTCCAGCGCGGAAAATTCCGGCAGCAAGCGGTGCGACTGATAAACGAAGCCGATTTCCGTGCGGCGGATCTGGGTTCGCTCGACGTCGGTCAGGGCCGAAGTCGGCGCGCCGCCGATATAGACTTCGCCGTCGTCGGGGCTCTCCAGGAGGCCCGCGATGTGCAGCAGGGTGGATTTGCCGGCGCCCGACGGCGCCACCAGCGCTACCGACTGTCCCGCCCACAGCGCGAGCTTGGCGCCGTTGAGGATGGTCAGCGTCGTGGCGCCCTGCATGTATTCGCGTTTTATCTCGTGGAGATAGACGACCGGTACGTCTTCCGCCTCCTGCTCCATCTTGCCCTCACTCGTACCGGAGCGCTTCGACGGGATCGATGCGGGCGGCACGCCAGGACGGATACAGCGTGGCAAGGAACGACAGCGTCAGCGCCATGATCACGACCGCGGCGGTCTCGCCGAAATCGATCTCGGCCGGCAGACGGGACAGGAAATAGAGCTCCGGCGAGAACAATTCGGTGTTGGTAAGCCAGGACAGGAACTGCCGGATCGATTCGATATTGGTGCAGATCAGGAGACCGACGAAGAGGCCGGTCAGCGTGCCGACCACGCCGATCGCAGCGCCGGTAATCAGGAACACCCTCATGATCGAGCCCTGCGAGGCGCCCATGGTGCGCAGGATCGCGATGTCGCTGCCCTTGTCCTTCACCAGCATGATCAGCCCGGAGACGATGTTGAGCGCGGCCACCAGCACGATCATGGTGAGGATCAAGAACATCACATTGCGCTCGACCTGAAGCGCGTTGAAGAATGTCGAATTGCGCTGCCGCCAGTCGACCAGGAACACCGGCCGCCCCGCCGCCTCGGTGACGCTCTTGCGGAAGACGTCGATCCGGTCGGGATTGGTGGTGAACACCTCGATCGAGGTCACGTCGTTGTTGCGGTTGAAATAGGCCTGCGCTTCCGGCAGCGGCATGAACACAAAGGTCGAGTCATAGTCCGACATCCCGATCTCGAACACGGCCGCGACCTTGTAGGGCTTGACGCGCGGCGTGGTGCCCATCGGGGTCACCGCCCCGCGCGGCGCCACCAGCGTGATGGTATCGCCGGCATGCAGCGACAACAGGTCGGCGAGCCGGCGGCCGATGGCGACGCCCTGCCCTTCGTCGAACCCCTCGAGCGTGCCCTGCTTGATGTTTTTGGCGATCGAGGTGAGGTTGTTGAGATCATCGGCGCGGATGCCGCGAATGAGCACGCCAAAGGCATTGAACGGCGAGGATGCCAGCGCCTGCCCGTCGACGACGGGAGCGGCCAGCCGGATGCCGGAGACCTGCGAGATGCGCTCGGCGACGTCCTTCCAGTCGGTCAGCGGCGATTCCAGGGGTTGCACCAGGAGATGGCCGTTGAGGCCGAGGATCTTGTCCAGCAACTCCTTTCGGAAGCCGTTCATCACGGCCATCACGATGATCAGCGTGGCGACGCCGAGCATGATGCCGAGAAAGGAAAAACCGGCGATAACGGAGATGAAGCCTTCCTTGCGACGTGCCCGCAGATAGCGTCCGGACAGCAGCCATTCGAATGGCGCGAAGGGTGGGGTTCGAACTGTCTCGTTCATAGATTCATCCATAGTCCGATTTTCACACGATTCGGGCCAATTGTGGCCGCAACGTCTGATATCCCGGCGCTTGCGGTGGATAATTCCTCACGCGGAGAGCCGCGCCACAACATCCTCCGGGCCGAGGTTCTGACGTGACCCGTCGCTGCGCCGCTTGAGTTCGAGCTTGCCTTCGGCCAGCCCCTTGGGGCCCACCAGAATCTGCCAGGGGATGCCGATCAGGTCGGCGGCGGCGAACTTGGCGCCGGCGCGCTGGTCGGTGTCGTCGTACAATACGTCGACGCCCTTGGCCGAAAGCTCGCGATAAAGCCGTTCGCAGGCGGCGTCGGTGTCTTCCGAGCCCTGCTTCAGATTGAGGATCGCCGCCTTGAACGGGGCGACTGCCTCCGGCCATTTGATGCCGGCATCGTCGTGACAGGCTTCGATGATGGCGCCGACCAGCCGGGAGACGCCGACGCCATAGGAGCCGCCATGGATCGGCACCTCGACGCCATCGGGGCCCGCGACGAACGCCTTCATCGCCTCGGAATATTTGGTGCCGAAGTAGAAGATCTGGCCGACCTCGATGCCGCGGGTGTGCAGCTTCTTTTCCGTGGGCACTTCGCGGTCGAAACGCGCGGGGTCGTGGACGTCTTCGGTCGCGGCATAGACCGAGGTCCATTGCCTGATGATCGCCGTGAGATCGCCCTCATCGTCGACCTCCTCGCCGGGCACCGGCAGGTCGAGCACGTCGCGGTCGCAATAGACCGCGGATTCCCCGGTCTCGGCGAGCACGATGAATTCATGGCTGAGATCGCCGCCGATCGGTCCGGTTTCGGCGCGCATCGGGATCGCCTTCAACCCCATCCGCGCGAAGGTGCGCAAATAGGCGACGAACATCCGGTTGTAGGCGCGCCGGGCGGCGGCCTCATCGATGTCGAAGGAATAGGCATCCTTCAT
>DATNMT010000645.1:0-7301 GCA_035602495.1 Bradyrhizobium sp. | reverse complement strand
CCCGAGGACGTGCTGCACATGAAGCGCACCGCCGACCGGCTGTTCGGCGACAAGATGGTGTGGTCGGTGCTCGGCGCCGGCCGCAATCAATTGCCGATCGCGGCGATGGCGGCGGCGATGGGCGGCCATGTCCGCGTCGGGCTTGAAGACTCGCTGTGGGCGGCGCCCGGCCGCATGGCGGCATCGAACGCCGAGCAGGTGACGCTCGCGCGCAAGATCATCGAGGGCCTGGGCCTGCAGATCGCAAGCGCGGACGAGGCCCGCGAGATTCTGCAGCTGAAGGGCGGCGACAAGCTGGAGGTGTGACGGGTTCAGGCAAGCCTGGTTCCGGTGATATCGCCATTACATTTTCACAGCGACGGCAAACAAAAACCAAGTTGCTGACGAGGCTGGCGGCGTTCCCAACAGCAACATGCGGAGGCCAATCATGGCAGCAAAACCCGTTCCTGACGGTTTTCACACCGTCACACCCTATCTCACCGTGCGCGGCGCGCCGAAAGTCATCGAGTTCCTCAAGCAGGCTTTCGGAGCTGAGCTAGCTTTTGAGCCGATGAAGCGGCCAGACGGAACCGTCATGCACGCCGAAGTCACGATCGGTGACTCCCGCGTCATGCTTGGCGAGGAAAACGAGATGGCAAAGGCGACGACATCCTCGCTTTACCTCTATGTTCCGAACGTGGACAGCATGTACCAGCGGGCCGTCAAGGCCGGCGGCAATTCGATCATGGAGCCGACCGACATGTTCTACGGCGATCGCACCGGCAGCGTGAAAGACCCGGCCGGCAACACCTGGTCCATCGCCACCCACAAGGAAGACCTCTCGCCGCAGGAATTGGCGAAGCGCGCCGAGGCCTTTATGAAGCAGCAGAAGGGCAACGCGGCTTAACAAGCCCGAGATGTGATCGCGGATGGCGGTCCGCATCGCGCGGACCGCCATCCGGCCCTTCTACCGAGACGCCCCCGCCCTCAGTGGCAGATCATCCCGACCTGCTTGCCGTTCTGCATGTTCGGCGTGCAGGTTTGCGGTTCGGCTGCGCCATCGACATGGTCACGCAAGCGGGCAAGGGGACCCGTTTCTCGGTCATCATCAGCGAGACCGGCGGCAATGCAAGCTGCCGCGTTGAACCGGACACCGCCGCCGCGTCGATGTAACGCACCCATTTGCCTTAGTCCGAATTGCCAATGCGGCCGCCGGCCTTGCCGGTTGCGCGGTGCCTCCGTCATGCTATCGTTCGATAAATTGGCCCGCGATGAGGCCGAAACCTCGAGGGAGAGAAGCATGCGGAGCGTGCAGGCGCTTGCCGCCGCCGTATTGTCGTTACTGGCGGTAACCACTGTTGCGCTGGCGGCCGAGCCGAAGCAGGGCGGCATCTTGCGGATCTATCACCGCGACAGCCCGGGCAGCGCCTCGATCCACGAGGGCGCAACCTACTCGATCAACATTCCCTTCATGCCCGTGTTCAACAACCTCGTCATCTACAAGCAGGACGTGGCGCAGAACAGCATGGACACCATCGTTCCGGACCTGGCGGAGAGCTGGGCCTGGAGCGACGACAAAAAGACGCTCACCTTCAAATTGCGGCAGGGCGTCAAATGGCATGACGGCAAGCCGTTCACCTCCGCCGATGTCAAATGCACCTTCGACATGCTGATGGGCAAGTCGCCGCAAAAATTCCGGCAGAACCCGCGAAAATCCTGGTACGACCAGGTCAACGACGTGACGACATCAGGCGACTACGAGGCGTCGTTCAACCTGAAACGGCCGCAGCCCGCGCTGCTGGCGCTGCTCGCCTCGGGTTACACGCCGGTCTATCCCTGCCATGTTTCACCGGGAGACATGCGCACCCACCCGATCGGCACCGGCCCGTTTAAGTTCGTCGAGTTCAAGGCCAACGAATCGATCAAGCTCGTCCGCAACCCCGACTATTTCAAGAAGGGCCTGCCGCACCTCGACGGCATCGAGTTCACCATCATCCCGAACCGCTCGACGGCGATCCTCGCCTTCATCGCCGGCAAGTTCGACATGACGTTTCCGACCGAGGTATCGATCCCACTGCTCAAGGACATCAAGACCCAGGCGCCGAAAGCGGTATGTGTCGTTGAACCCAACAACGTCAGCACCAACATCATCGTCAACTCGTCCTCGCCGCCGTTCGACAATCTGGATATTCGCCGTGCGCTGGCGCTGGCGCTCGATCGCAAGGCGTTCATCTCGATCCTGTTCGAAGGCCAGGCCGATATCGGCGGCACCATGCAGCCGGCGCCGGAGGGATTTTGGGGCATGCCAAAGGACATGCTGGAGACGATCCCGGGCTATGGCCCCGACGTGAACGCCAACCGGGAGGCGGCGCGCAAGCTGATGCAGAAAGCCGGCTACGGGCCGGACAAGCACCTCGCGGTCAAGGTCTCGACCCGTAATATTCCGGTCTACCGCGACCCCGCCGTGATCCTGATCGACCAGCTCAAGAGCATTTATATCGACGGCGAACTCGACGTCGTCGAGACCGCCAACTGGTTCCCCAAGATCGCGCGCAAGGATTATGCGCTCGGCCTCAACCTGACCGGAAATTCGGTCGACGATCCGGACCAGTCGTTCTACGAGAATTATTCCTGCAAATCGGAGCGCAACTACACCAATTATTGCAATCCGGCGATCGAGAAGCTGTTCGACCAGCAATCCGAGGAGACCGACATCGCCAAGCGCAAGAAGCTGGTCTGGCAAATCGACAAGGAGCTTCAGGAAGACGTCGCCCGGCCGATTATCTTCCACGCCCATACCGGCACGTGCTGGCAGCCTTATGTGAAGGGCGTCACCATCATGTCGAACAGCTCCTATAACGGCTATCGCTACGAGGACGCATGGCTGGATAAATAGCGTCCGCCGCGACAATCCGGGATATAACCGGTATCCACCCTTGCGGAACATGCGCTGACGGGAGAGCCACCAGGTGTTTGCCTATATCGTGCGACGCCTCGCATTGATGCTCGTGACCCTGATCGGGATCTCGATCATCATCTTCGTGCTGCTGCGCATCGTGCCGGGCAATATCGTCGATATCCTGTTCGCCGCGGCAGGCTATGTCGATCCCGCCGACAAGGCCAATCTGGAACGGGAGCTCGGGCTCGATCAGCCGATCGTCGTGCAATATCTGCACTGGATCGGCGGGCTGTTGCGCGGCGATCTCGGCTATTCCTATGTTTCCGAGAAGCCCGCGCTCGACGAGATCCTGCCGCGGATTCCGATCACGGCGCGGCTGGCCGGGCTGGCCTTGTGTTTCTCGGCCTCGATCGGCATTCCGCTCGGCGTGATCAGCGCGGTCAGGCAGGGCACGCGGCTCGACTATTTCCTGCGCGTCGTCAGCCTGAGCGGGCTGTCGCTGCCCTCGTTCTGGCTCGGCCTGTTGATCCTGATGGCCTCGGTGGCGATGTTCGGCAGCATGCCGATCTTCAACCCGAACCCGCAAACCTGGACCGAGGCGATCGCGATTTATTGCGTCCCGGCGATGGCGGTCGGCTTCCGCAGCGCCGCGCTGACGATGCGGATCACGCGCTCCTCGATGCTGGAGATCTTGCGGCAGGATTATATCCGCACCGCGCGGGCCAAGGGAGCCTCCGAGCGGGCGGTCAATTTTCACCACGCGCTGAAGAACGCGATCCTGCCTGTCATCACCGTGATCGGCATCGAGGCAGCATTCCTGATCGGCGGCCTGATCGTCACCGAAACCGTTTTCAACATCCCCGGCGTCGCCCGCTTCCTGGTCGAGGCGATCCGCTGGCGCGACTATCCGATCGTGCAGAATCTGGTGATGATGATCGCGGTCGTCGTCGTGCTCGCCAACTTCACGGTCGACATGCTCTATGCGGTGGTCGATCCGCGCATCCGCTACACCGACTAGATGCATGATGAGTTCAAGTTGATGCATAAGAAAGCAAGTACCCCCCACCCCGCCCGTCTCCGCTTCGCGGCGACGGTCGACCCTCCCCGCCGCTCGCAAACGCTCGCGGGCGGGAGGGTTAGCTCGCCCGCACTGGATAGACCATCAGTTGGCTGGCTTCTTCTCCCCTCCCCCCGCTTCGCGCAGCGAAGTGGTGGGGAGGGGTCGGGGGTGGGGGGTGCTTCATCGACAATCATTCCGGTTGAACCATCAAACGTAACTCGTGGAGAGTCCTGCTCACTCACCCGGACTCGCGTCTGCCCCAATCAACTCAAGATCATTCCGCTCTAGGAGCCCCATTGGCTACGATCAATTACGATAGCGAGCTGCGACGCGCCGGCGCCCATTCCACCCAGGGCTGGCGCAGGCTCACTTTTCTGGCGCGGCGCCATGTGCTCGGCACGGTCGGCCTGTGCTTCATGATCCTGTTCGTGTGGGCCGCGGCGTTCGCCGATCTGATTTGCCGCTTCGACCCCTTGACCGTGGATTCCGCGCATGCGCTCGCCCATCCTGACGCGCGGCACTGGATGGGGACCGATTCGTTCGGCCGCGATGTCTGGAGCCGCATCATCCACGGCGCGCGCATCTCGCTCGCGGTCGGCATCGGCTCGACCGCGCTCGGATCGTTGTTCGGCGTGACCATCGGTCTCGTATCCGGCTATCTCTCCGGTTGGGTCGACCTGGTGTTCCAGCGGGTCACCGACATCCTGCAGGCCCTGCCGCTATTGGTGCTCGCGCTGATCATGACGGCGGCGCTGGGGCCGACGCTGCCCAATGTGATCATCGCGATCGCGATTCCCCTGATCCCGACCGTCTCCCGCGTCATCCGCGCCAATACGCTGACGCTGCGCGAGCTGCCCTTTGTCGAGGCCGCGAAATCGATCGGCATGAGCGAGACGCGGATTGCGCTCCGCCACATCCTGCCCAACACGCTGGCGCCGCTGATCGTGCTGGCCACCGCGCAACTCGGCTCGACCATCCTCACCGAGGCCTCGCTGTCGTTTCTGGGCCTCGGCATCCCCGAACCCTATCCATCCTGGGGACGCATGCTGTCGGAATCGGCGGCCGAATATGTCCGCACCGCGCCGTGGCTGGTGATCTTCCCGGGCGTCGCGATCAGCCTGGCGGTATTCGGCACCAATCTGTTCGGCGATGCGCTGCGCGACATCCTCGACCCGAGGCAACGCGGCTGATGAACGAGGCGTTGAAGGAAGCGATCGTGCTCGACGTGAAGGACCTGCAGACGGTCTTTTTCACGAATTCGGGGCTGTTCAGGGCGGTCGACGACGTGTCGTTCCATGTCCGCCGCGGCGAGACGCTGGCGATCGTCGGCGAGTCCGGCTGCGGCAAGAGCGTGACCGCGCTTTCGATCATGCGGCTGGTGCCCGATCCGCCCGGCCGGATCGTCGGCGGCTCGATCATGCTGGAGAACACCGACCTGCTCGGTCTCGATGAAGACAGCATGCGGAAAATCCGCGGCAATCGTATCTCGATGATCTTTCAGGAGCCGATGACCTCGCTCAATCCGGTGATCCGGATCGGCGACCAGATCACCGAGGCGGTGCGCCTGCACCAGGACATGACGCAGAAGCAGGCGTGGGAGCAGGCCGTCAAGATGCTGCGCCTGGTCCGGATTCCCGAACCCGAGCGGCGGGCGACCGAATATCCGCATCAGCTCTCGGGCGGGATGCGCCAGCGTGCGATGATCGCGATGGCGCTGGCCTGCCGGCCGGCGCTGTTGATCGCGGACGAGCCGACCACCGCGCTCGACGTCACCATCCAGGCGCAAATCCTGGCGCTGGTGCTCGAGCTGCAACAAGAGCTCGGCATGGGGCTGATCCTGATCACGCACGACCTTGGCGTGGTGGCCCAGACCGCGCAGCGTGTGATCGTGATGTATGCCGGCAAGAAGGTCGAGGAGACCGATGTCGAAACCTTGTTCGCCAACCCGAGGCATCCCTACACCCGCGGCCTGATGGCCTCGATTCCGACGGTGCCATTGCCGGGCGCGGAAACCGGCGGGCGCCTGACCGAGATTCCCGGCATGGTGCCGTCGCTGACCAATCTGCCGAAAGGCTGTGCCTTTGCGCCGCGCTGTGTGATGGCGATCGGGCGCTGCCGCGAGGAATACCCGCCCTTGCAGGATTGGGGCGCCGGTCATCTGGCGGCGTGCTGGCGCGCGGCCGAACTCGCGGGCGCGCCATGACCGAGGAACGCGCCCTGCTCGAGGTGACCGACCTGAAGAAGCACTATCCGGTGCGAAGCGGCGTGTTGCGCCGCAGGGTCGGCACGGTGCACGCCGTGGACGGCGTGAGTTTCAGCGTCGGCGTCGGAGAGACGCTCGGGCTGGTCGGGGAATCCGGCTGCGGCAAATCGACGGTGGCGCGCAGCGTGCTGCGCCTGGTCGAGCCGACCGGCGGCAGCATCCGCCTCAACGGCCAGGACATCACCCATCTCGGCAAATCGACCCTGCGTCCGCACCGGCGCTCGATGCAGATCATCTTTCAGGATCCCTTCGCCTCGCTCAACCCGCGCATGACCGCGGGCGATATCGTCGGCGAGCCGCTGACGGTGCATGGCCTGGCCTCCGGCGAGAAAAAGCGCGAGCGGGTCGCCGAGCTGTTCGACCAGGTCGGCTTGCGGCCCGATCAAATGACAAATTATCCGCATCAATTTTCCGGCGGCCAGCGCCAGCGCATCTGCATCGCCCGCGCGCTGGCGCTCGGGCCCAGCCTGATCGTGTGCGACGAACCAGTCTCGGCGCTGGACGTGTCGATCCAGGCCCAGGTGATCAACCTGTTGATCGACCTGCAGCGCAAGCATGATTTTTCATATTTGTTCATCGCGCACGATCTCGCCGTGGTCGCCCATATCAGCCATCGCGTCGCCGTGATGTATCTCGGGCGCATTGTCGAAATCGCGGAAAAGCGCGAGCTGTTCGCCAATCCGAGGCACCCCTATACGCAGGCGCTATTGGCTTCCGTTCCCGTCGCCGACCCGAAGAAGAAGTCGCTAAAACCGCTGGTCGATGGCGATGTGCCAAGCCCGATCAATCCGCCGTCGGGCTGCGCCTTCCATACGCGCTGCCGCTATGTGATGGATCGGTGCAAGGTGGAACGGCCGATGCTGGCTGATGTCGGCACGCAGCATCAGGTCGCGTGTTTCCTGAATGAAGGGACGGGGCGGCCGGCCTAAAATTCATCGTCGTCCCTGCGACCCGTCTACGCCAACCGCCTTCGTCCGAAGGCGGACTTCGGCGGTCAAGAGGCTTCGCCGGGGTCACGACGGTGGGCCGCCGAAGCTTTAGCGAAGGCGCCAAGCAGGGACCCATAACCACAAAAGTTTGTTGGTGAGAGCGGGCGGCCT
>DATNMT010000635.1:0-4644 GCA_035602495.1 Bradyrhizobium sp. | reverse complement strand
GGATGGTGCGCCAGCACCAGACCCGGAATCTCGAGATTCCGGGTCTGGTGCTGGCGCACCATCCCGGAATGACGGAGGATGGATTGCTTCGCTTCGACTTTGGGAGTCCCCGTAATGCCCTGGCTTGAACCGGTAACCCTGAGTGGTCCCTACGCGCGGCTCGAGCCGCTGTCGCATGGGCATATCGACGGGCTGACGGAAGCGGTGAAGGACGGCGAGCTGTGGAAACTCTGGTACACTTATGTGCCGACCCCGGAGGGCATGGGCAAGGAGATCGATCGCCGGCTCGGGCTGCAGGCGGCGGGCTCGATGCTGCCATGGACGGTGTTCGATGCCGACGGCAAGATCGCGGGCATGACAACCTACATGAACGTCGATACGCCGAACCGTCGCGTCGAGATCGGCTCGACCTGGTATGCCAAACGTGTGCAGCGCAGCGCGCTCAACACCCAGTGCAAATTGCTGTTGCTCCGCCACGCGTTCGAAAAGCTCGACTGCATTGCAGTAGAGTTCCGCACGCATTTCTTCAATCACCAAAGCCGGCGCGGCATCGAGCGGCTGGGCGCAAAGCTCGACGGCATTCTGCGCAGCCATCAGCTGGCGTCGAACGGTACGCTGCGCGACACCGTGGTCTACAGCATCATCGCCAGCGAATGGCCGACGGTGCGGGCGCATTTGAACTATCAACTGAACGAGAAGCCGCGGTAACTACCGCGAGCGGCTGGCGACGGATCAGTTTTGCCAGTCTTGAGACGAGGCGACCGAATGAGACGGCGGGATTTCATGGTCGGCGCGATTTCGATGGCCGCCGTATCGCGCGCGGTGGCACAGCCTGTTGCCAACAGCCCGCGTCTGGCCATCGTCAGTGTCGCGGAGCCGAGCGCGCTGATGCATGAGCAGAGCGAGAATCGCTATTACAGGGTGTTATTCGCCGAGCTTCGCCGCCTCGGGCATGTCGAGGAACAGAACCTTACCGTCGAGCGCTATGGGAAAGAACAAAACACCTCCGGCCTCGCTGCTGTGATTGCGGAGGTGGTTCGCAGCAATCCGGACGTCGTATACGTCCTCGGCCCCGGCGGCGCGCTCGGTTTCAAGCGCGAGACCACCAAGATCCCGGTCGTTGCCTTGACGGCGGATCCGATCGCGCAGGGCCTCGTCCAAAATCTCGCACGGCCGGGCGGCAACGTCACTGGGGTCAGCGTCGACACCGGTCCGTCCATTCACGGCAAGCGAATTGATTTGCTCCGCCAGATGTTTCCGGCGATGTCGAAGCTGGCTTGTCTGACGTTGCGGATCGCGTGGGAAGGTGCCCAGGGGCCTGCCATGCGCGCGGCCTCCGAGGCGGCGGGTATTCCGCTCGTCAGCGTGCTGATGGAGCTCCCAACCAGCGAGGCGAGCTATCGCGACGCGGTCGCCAACGTCGCGCGGGATGGCGCGAATGCGATCATGCTTGGGGATAGCCCCGATGTCATGACGAACCGGTCGCTGATCGCGGAACTGATCGGAGACGCCGGAATTCCGGCGATCTATCCCCTGTTTGAGCTGGTGGAGGCCGGCGGTCTGATGGCCTATTCTTTCGACTTGGCGGAACTCAACCGGCGCGTCGCCAATGACATTGATGCCATCCTGCGCGGCGCCAACCCCGGCGATATCCCGTTTTACCAAAGTTCAAAGTTCGAGTTGTCGATCAACCTCAAGACCGCGAAGACGCTTGGGCTCACTGTGCCTGCAACACTGCTCGCCAGCGCTGACAATATCATCGAATAAGAAAACGAGCCGCCGGAGTTCATTGTGATGGATAGATTCGATTATGTGATTGTGGGCGCGGGCTCCGCCGGATGCGTGCTCGCCAGCCGGCTCAGCGAAGACGAGGGCACCAGCGTCTGCGTGCTCGAAGCAGGACCCCGCGACTGGCATCCCTACATCCATCTGCCGGCGGGTTTCATCAAAACCTTTCACATGCGGAGCATCAACTGGGCCTACCAGCAGGAGCCGGGCCCGTGGACCGGGGGCCGCAGCATCTACGCGCCGCGCGGCAAGACGCTCGGCGGCTCCTCCTCGATCAATGGCCACATCTATAATCGCGGCCAGCGCCACGATTTCGACACCTGGGCGCAGCTCGGCAATCGCGGCTGGGGCTATCCGGATGTCTTGCCCTATTTCAAGCGGATGGAGCGGCGGATCGGCGAGGGCGAGGACGCCTATCGCGGGCGCGACGGCAACCTCACCGTCACCACCATGGACTGGCAGGATCCGCTGTGCGAGGCCTTCATGGCGGGCGCCATCTCGCTCGGCATTCCGAGAAACCCCGATTACAACGGCGCGATCCAGGAAGGCGTTTCCTACGCCCAGCGCACGATTCGCAACGGCCTGCGCGTCAGCGCTTCGACCGCGTTCCTGCGTCCGGCCATGCAACGGCCCAACGTCCACGTCCGCACCCATGCGCATGCGACTGGTATCATCTTCGAGGGCAAGCGCGCGGTCGGCGTGCGCTACGTCAAGGGAGGCAAGGGTGGCACGCCGATGGAAGTGCGCGCCAACAAGGAAGTGATCCTTTCCGGCGGCACCTACAACTCGCCGCAGCTGCTGCAAGTGTCGGGCGTCGGATCGCCCGACCTGTTGCGCTCGCTCGGCATCGAGGTGCGCCACGCATTGCCCGGCGTCGGCGAGGGATTGCAGGACCATTACGCGCCGCGCTCGGTCGCCCGCGTCAAGAACATCAAGACCATCAACGAACGCCGGCGCGGCCTCCGCCTGGTGGGCGAAGCCATCAAATGGGCGACGACGCGGCGCGGCCTGCTGTCGCTGTCGCCGACCATGGTCTATTGCTTCTGGCACTCCGGCGAGACCACCGAGAGCTCCGATCTGCAACTGACCTTTACGCCCGCGAGCTACAAGGAAGGCGTGCAGGGGCAGCTCGAGGATCAGCCGGGCATGACGGTCGCATCCTGGCAGCAGCGGCCGGAAAGCCGCGGCTATGTCCGCGCCCGCTCGGCCGATCCGTTCGAGCCGCCGACCATCCAGACCAACTATCTGGTCGCCGAGCTCGATCGCCGCGTCATCGTCGCCGGCATGAAGCTGGCGCGGCGGCTGCTCGCCTCCGCGCCGCTTTCACCCTATTACGCCTATGAGGATTTTCCCGGACCGGGCGTGCAGACCGACGACGAATTCCTGGCGGCCGCGACGCAGCGCGGCACCACCACGTTCCACCCCGGCTGCACCTGCCGGATGGGGCCGGCGGACAGTTCATGGGCCGTGGTCGACGATCAGCTGCGCGTGCACGGGCTGGAGGGCCTGCGCGTGATCGATGCTTCGATCATGCCGCGGATGATCTCGGCCAATCTCAACGCCTCGACCCTGATGATTGCCGACAAGGCCTCGGATCTGATCCGCGGCCGCAGTCCCGCGGCCTAGCGTTGCAATGCAGCCCGAACGAGGACCGCTCATGCTCTACGAATTCGCAACCCTCTCATTCCACCCCCTCAATGCCCGCAAGGCGACCGCCGGCGCCGAGGCCTACGTGACCGGGACCGAGGCCAGGGGCCGTCTTCTCGGTTGCTGGACCACGGATATCGGCGCGCTTGGCCGCATGTTCGTGCTGCGCGGATTTGCCGATGCCGCCGAACTGGCGGCCGAGCGCAAGCGGGCGCTGTTCAGCGCCAATCCGTTCGGGGCCGCGGAGGTGTTGACCGGCCTGGAAATGGACAGCTATGCGCCGTTTCCATTTTTGCCGCCGGTCGTGCCGGGCAGCTACGGCAAGGTCTACGAATTTCGGACCTACCAGCTGAAGCCCGGTGGTTTGCCGCCGACGATCGCGGCCTGGGAGGCCGCGATGCCCGCGCGCGGGAAACTCTCGCCGCTCGTGATCAACATGTACGCGCTGGACGGGGCGCCGCGCATCACCCACATCTGGCCCTATGCCAGCCTCGACGCACGGGCGGCCATCCGCGCGGACGCCGTTGCCCAGGGGATCTGGCCGCCGAAGAACGCGCCGGAGCAGTTCTTTGCGGCGACTTCAATGATCGGGCATCCGACGGCGGCCTCGCCGCTGGCATGAAGGGCACCTGGCGTCCGCGCCTCTATTGCGTCGCCGGCGAACCCGGCTTGCCCGCCGGTTTCGGTGCCGAGCCCGTTGGGGCTCCCACCTGGACGGCGTCGCCACTTTGCAATGTCTCGGGTGGACTATCGATCACCTGGTCCTGCGGAGATAGACCTGCAGTCACCTCGACGGTATCGCCAAAGTCCCGTCCGAGCTGGATCGCCTTAAGGACGACTTTGCCATCGCCGCCGAGGACGGCGACTTGGGTGCCGCGGTTTGCCGGCATCAGTGCGGTTGCCGGCAGGCGGACCATGTTCGAATCGCCCGGGACCTGGAAGTCGACCCGGCAATACGTGCCGCCGTACAGCTTGCCTTCCGAATTGTCGGCCTGCAGCTCGACCTGCATGCTGCGCGTTGCCTGGATTATCGCGTTCGAGATGTTGACCAAGGTCGCGTCGAACTTCTGGCCCGGATACTGAGGCATCTCGAAGGTCGCTTTCAGGCCGGGGCGGAGGCCGGCCGTGAATGCCTGCGGGACCTGGACGTAGATGCGGACCCGGTGCAGGTCGGAAACCACGAACAGCGGCCGGCCCGAACTGCCGGAA
>DATNMT010000655.1:0-7641 GCA_035602495.1 Bradyrhizobium sp. | reverse complement strand
AGTTTCGAGCTGTGGGACGACGCGCCCGCCTCGAAAGCCAAACTGATCGTGATCGACGAGTGCTCGATGGTGGACGCGGATCTCGGCCGCGACCTGATGTCGTTCGAGTGTCCGCTGCTGGTGCTCGGCGACCCTGCACAGTTGCCGCCGATCCAGGGCGGCGGCTTCTTCACCGATTGCGAACCCGACGCGATGCTGACGGAAGTGCACCGCCAGGCCCAGGACGATCCGATCGTGCGAATGTCGATGGACGTGCGCGAGGGCCGCGAGCTCGATATCGGCCGCTACGGCGAGAGCGAAGTGGTATCGCGCGCTGAGCTCGATCCGGACCGGGTGATGAGCGCCGACCAGGTGCTGGTCGGGCGCAACAACACCCGCCGTTCCTACAACATGCGGGTGCGGCAAAAGCAGAACATCGAGGATCCCTTGCCGGTCGCCGGCGACAAGCTGGTATGCCTGCGCAACAACCGCAAGAAGGGCCTGTTCAACGGCGGGCTGTGGCGGGTGAAGTCGCGCGCGGCGTCGAAATCCAAGATCATCACCATGCGGCTGTCCCCGGACGAGGACTTCGGCCACAAGGTGACGAAAGTTTCGGTCCGCGGCGATTGCTTTGGCGGCGCCATCGAGACCATCCCGTGGGAGCAGCGCAAGCCCTATGACGAGTTCGACTACGGCTATGTGCTCACCGTGCACAAGTCACAGGGCTCGCAATGGGACGACGTGGTGTTGTTCGACGAGAGTTTTGCGTTCCAGGACAGCCGCGCGCGCTGGCTCTACACCGGCATCACGCGGGCGGCGAAGCGGCTCAGCGTGGTGGTGTGAAATACTGCGAGCCAACCGAATCCGTCATTCCGGGATGGTCCGAAGGACCAGACCTCAGATGCGCAATTGCGCATCGGGGAATCTCGAGATTCCGGGTTCGATGCTCTCGCATCGCCCCGGAATGACGCCCTTGGCGTCATTTCCCCGCGACGAAATAAAAATCTTCCCTTCCCGGCGGCGAGCCATACGTAAAAGGTTGCTGCTGGTGCTTGGTCGAGGCCCAGACGTCGTCGCGAACGATGTCGAACAGCTTTCGCACCTCGACGCGCGGCTCCCTGACGTCGCGTGCGAGCGCAGTCGCGAACGGGCTGTCGGTGCCCTCGCCGTCGAGCGCGGTCTCGCCGTGCTTGGCCGCATACACCACCATGAAGCCGGAAGAAGGCTCGATGTCGGAAAACCCCTTGTCGACGAGTTGCACCGCCATGGTCCGCTTCATGGTCGGAGCGAACGGATTGTCGCGGCACGCATCCAGCAGCACCAGGCGCAGCTTGCGCGCGCCGCCGACCGCCGCGATCACCAGCTCCAGCGCCACCGCCTCCTTCTCCGCGTCCTTGTCCTCGGCGAGCCTGGCGTCGACCGGCACCAGATAGTTGACGCCGCCGACCTCGAAACCGTGGCCGGCGTAATACACCACCGCCCAATCGGCCTTTTCGGCGTCGCTCGCAAACGCGCGCAGCACCTCGAAGAACTTGTCGCGGGTGAGATCGTTGGAAAGCGTCACGGTCTGGAAGCCGACATCGTGCAGCGCGGCGGCGATCAGCTTGGCGTCGCGCGGCGGATTGTCGAGCGGATGGACGTTCTTGTAGGCGCCGTTGCCGATGATCAGGGCGATGCGGCGCCCGGCATTCGCCGCGGCCGGGCCCTGCGCGGTGAGCGCGGCGAGCCGCTCCTGCGCCGTCTTGCGCGCCATCGCGACGTCGATCTCGTCGAACTTGGTCAGCGCCACCGACGCCGAGCGGTAGTCGGCGCGCGCCTGCGCCAGGTCGCGCCGCCGCTCAAACAACTGGCCGCGGTCCATATGGGCGCGCACGTGATTGGGATTGAAACCAAGGGCGGTATTGAGGTCCTTCAGCGCGGCATCGAGATTTCCCTTGCCCATATAGGCCTCGGCGCGTTTGCAGAGCGCAAACAGGTAATTCGGCGTCCTGGCGAGCACGGTGTTGCAGTCGGTGAGCGCGTCGTCGAATCTGGCCATCGCGACATAGGCCTCGCAGCGATAGGTCACCGCCTGCGGCTGGTTCGGATCGATCTTAATCGCGTCGGCAAAGTCCGCCAACGCGCCGTCGAAATCATTGCTCATGGCCTTCACGCGCCCGCGGTTGGCGTGGGCGTAATACATGTTCGGCGCAAAGTTGAGAGCCGAGTTGAAGTCGTCGAGCGCGCTTTGCAAGGCCCCCTTGCGCAAATACAGCGTGCCGCGATTGTTGTAAACGACCGCGAATTTCGGTCGCTTCTGCAGGGCGAGGTTGTAATCGGCCATCGCGAGATCGTCCTCGCCCTTGCCCTCGTAGGCCCAGCCCCGCGAATTGAGAATCCCGACATTGTCCGGATCGGTGGTGATCGCGGTGCTGTAGGCCTCGATCGCCTTGTCGAGGTTGCGCCTCTGGAAAAACCCGTTGCCTCGGACCGCGAACGCGATCGCCAGGTCCTTGCCGGTGACCTGCCCGGCCGCAATGACGCGCTCGCAGGCGTCCTGCCGCGTCTTGGGGTCGTGCTGGGGCTCGCGGCAGGTCGTGGGGTCATCCGACAGCGTCGGGTCGGCGACCGCAGGCGCAGCGGCAAATCCAAGCAGGACGACGATCGGTATCAACAGGGCGCGCAACATCTTGGGGAACGCTCCGGCGCTTGAAGCTTGGTCGTTCACGGACGGCGGCGGTTCATTTAATGCCGGTTCCGGTGGTTGTGCCAAGTCCTCCGCGCGGCTTGCCGGCAGGGAGAATTTTGGGGGGCGCTAACGCCATGCGAATGCGCTGATATTATTCACGAACTCGTGTGTATCGGATGGTAACAATGGGCGTCCCGCCGCGTATCTTGGGGCATCGGGCAGGCCCGCCAATTGCGATCGGCGACCGCCGCCATAGACTGCGCCCCATCCCGCCGAGCCCTTGAAGAGGAAACCTCATGTCCCGAAGCCAATTCAGCCGTCTTTCGCTTGGCGCAGCCGCACTCGGCGCGCTGGCCATTGCCGCCTTCGCCGTTGCGCCGCTGCGCGCCGCCGAAGACGCCGTGGTCATCCCGCCTCCGGCGATGGACGCGAACGCAAGCGACGGCATCCAGACCGCGGTGATCGCGGGCGGCTGCTTCTGGGGCGTGCAGGGCGTGTTCCAGCATACCGCCGGCGTCGTCAACGCCGTGTCCGGCTATGCCGGCGGCAGCAAGGCGACCGCCGACTACCGCACCGTCTCGACCGGCTCCACGGGACACGCCGAGTCGGTTGAGATCAAGTTCGACCCGAAGAAGATCAGCTACGGCAAGATCCTGCAGATCTTCTTCTCGGTGGCGCACGATCCGACCCAGTTGAACCGGCAAGGGCCCGATTCGGGCACCCAGTACCGCTCGGCGATCTTCACCACGTCAGACGAGCAGAAGAAGGTCGTGGACGCCTATATCGCCCAGCTCAACGCCGCCAAGGTCTACGGCAAGCCGATCGTGACCAAGGTCGGGCCG
The DNA here is from genome assembly GCA_035602495.1 of Bradyrhizobium sp. Taxonomy (GTDB): domain Bacteria; phylum Pseudomonadota; class Alphaproteobacteria; order Rhizobiales; family Xanthobacteraceae; genus Bradyrhizobium. Next base: position 4,152 of record DATNMT010000655.1, on the reverse strand, counting down.
CTGGAGGCGTTCTATCCGGCCGAGGCCTATCATCAGGATTACCTGACGCTGCACCCGACCCAGCCCTATATTGCCTATAACGACCTTCCGAAGGTCGACAACCTGAAGAAACTGTTCGCCGACAATTATCTCGAGAAGCCGACGCTGGTGAGCAGCGCGAAGGTCACCAACTGAGCGCTTCTCGCCGTGTCAAGGAGACGCCATGTCCGACATCAAGACGACGCCCGGCAAGATCGAGAAGAACGAGGCCGAGTGGCGGAAGGAACTGACGCCGATGCAGTACGCGGTGCTGCGCGAGAAGGCGACCGAGCGGCCGTTCTCCGGCGAATACGAGCATGAAAGGCGGCCCGGCACCTATATCTGCGCCGGCTGCGGACAGACGCTGTTCGAATCGGATGCCAAATTCGATTCCGGCTGCGGCTGGCCGAGCTTTACCCAGCCGGCGGCGGAGAACCACGTTGACGAAGAGCGCGACATCAGCCACGGCATGATCCGCACCGAAGTGTTGTGCTCGAAGTGCAACGGCCATCTCGGCCACGTCTTCGACGACGGCCCCGGCCCCGCCGGCTTGCGCTACTGCATCAATTCGGCAGCGCTGAAGCTGAAGCCGAAATAGAAGAAATCGTTGCGACGGATGCCGCGGTGTTCGCCGGTACGCTCGACCGTCATGGCCGGGCTTGACCCGGCCATCCATCAATCTTCAAGAAAATCTTGCGAAGGGGATGGATTGCCGGGTCAAGCCCGGCAATGACGAGAACAACAGGGCTCCGGTTCCTGCGCTGGAACCAGGAGCCGGGATATGCTTTTCTCTGACCGCGGGGTGGCGGATTTCCATTCGCCGGCCGCGCTTCGGGGAGAGTGCCATGTCGCTCGGAATGATACTCATCATCATCGTGATCATTTACCTGCTGGGCGGTTTTTCCGGCCGGTTTGGCGGGTACGGCTATGGCATGGGCCATTCCGGAATGGGGATTGGCGGCGTCATTCTGGTCGTGCTTCTCGTCCTGCTGCTGCTGGGCAAGCTTTGAGCGACGCAAGCCACTGAAATAAAGTGCTTTATTTCTTACCGGTACCCAGGTACGCGGATTCATCATCCACGTCGTCAGGAGTCGCATTTCTGTCAAACGAGCATATATTGGGGGCTGTCCTGAAATGACGTGTACCGGCGCGCTCCGGCCCGCCCGTACGATCCGTTCGCGATTTTGGAATCGCGTTCTCACGAAAAATAATCAGAGGTCCCTGACCATGGCTTCCTTCAGCTTCAATACCGCTGCCGAATTGTTTCCCGCCGCGATCCGCAAGAAGAAGCGGGCGGGTTTCGCGTATCGGCGATTTGGCACCGCGGCCGAAGCAGTTCGCTTCGCGATCGAGGAGTTGCCGGCGGATTCGCTGAACGGCGCCTATCTGCAGGTCGACGAGGCGCGCTTCGACCAGAGCGGCATCCGCACGCTCTATGAAAGCCAGGACTTTCCGCTGCCGCGCCGCCCCCGCAAGCCCGAGCCGGCCCCTGCCAGCGACAAGGCCGACACCGAGGCCGCGTAACCATCTCGCTGCCGAACTCAAGCGCCCTCGGGTCAAGCCCGAGGGCATGCTTTTTCCGGGTCATGCGCTAGCGCGGCTGCTTGTCCATCCAGCGCCGCAGCATCCGCACATTGCGAATGTTGGCGCGGAACAGCACGTCGAACGCATCGCCGGCGACCGGCACCGTTCCGACCACACCCTGGATCGCGACATTGGTGAGCATCCGCGCCGTGATGTGCCAGGGTGCGCCGAGCGCGCGCGCCTCGCGCACCAGCCACAGCGACAGCGCCGTGGCGATGATGTCGCCGACCACCGGGATCAATCCGATGATGCCGTCGATGCCGTAGCGGATCTTGGTGCCGGGCAGGACGAAGGCGATATCCAGCAGCTTTGCGATCGCGTCGAGCCGAGCCAGCCGCTGCTCGCGGGTGAGGTTGGCGAACGGATTGGCGGCGGAATGGCCGAAATCGAAGCGGAAGACGCCGGCCTGCGGCCCCAGCGTCTCTATGGGGATTTCCCGCCCGTCCTGATCGATCACCGGCCCGCGCGCTTCCGCGCCGCGAAACGTCGCGCCGGAGGTTTTGCCGCGCCGGGCCGGATTGGGGATCAGAATCTCTTCGTTCGACATCGCCATCAGATGGGTAATGCGGTAGCCGCGCGCAAGTTGCGTCACGCCGTCGCGGTTCCATGTCGTCCCCGCGAAGGCGGCACGACACGGAGAGGCCGCTATTCGCTCGGGACCGACGGCTCGGGCGACGCTGCCGCCGGCTTGTCGATCACCACATGCGCCAGCCAGGACGAGACCGTCGCGGGGATGAAGCCGGCCAGGCCGTAGAGCACGAACTGCAGCACGCCGCTGTCCGATCCGCGGCCGCCGTAGAGCAATTCGGCGGCGACAAACGCGAGCACGCCGACGATCAGCATCCGCACTACCGGGACAATGCGCGGGACGTGGAACAGGATGTCGTCCACCGCAGCCATCATCAGCGCCGGCAGGATGCCGAACAGGTAACCGTACTGCAGCGTCCTGGCGAACACCGCGAGCAGCTTTTCCACCTCCGCGGTGGCAGGCTGATGGCTCCAGTAGCCGGACATGATGGTCGTGGACAGCAGGAGCCAGAACCCGCCGAACAGCGGCACGAGCGCTGCGAAAATCAGATATCGCTTCATGCCGTTCCTCGCGCGTTTTGGCCGAGCTTAGCAGTTCCGCGTCGGCGTAAAATAGCTGACCGACTTGAAAACGGTAAGACGGCAAAACGATAGGAGGGAATAGACCTATGGATGAACCCCAAGCAGATCGGGCGCCGCCAGCGGCTTCCTCAAGGCTCGATCGCCCCTACTCCCCCCATGCCGCGAACGCGTCGTTGAACGCGCGTTCGCCGGGGGCGCCTTTTTCGATGGCGATGATGGCGCGGCGCTGGTTGACATAGACCAGCGGCACGTCGAACCAGGAGCGCTCCTTCAGGAGCTGCAGATTGCGCTGCCGGTCGGCATCGACATTGGACAGGCCAACCAGGAAGAAGCCGTCGGTGACCTTGACCGCCAGGCCCGCGAGCGGGGTGCCGCGCGCCTGCTCGTTGGACTTCATCAGGATGCCCGGCACGTTGCCGACGCCGCCGCCGGCAAAATCCGGCGGCAGGATGAAGGTCAATTCCGCGGTGTGGCTGGCGGGCAGCGAGGTATCGGTGTTGCGTCGGAACGACATCGTCATCTTGAACTTGCGGTCGGGGATGTCGATGTCGGCGCGCACCGCCAGATCGGGCGGCTGGCCGGCGGTAGCGGCCTTGATCTGTTCGGTGCGCCAGATCACCGAGCCGACATATTGCTTGCCCTTGGGATCGGAGGGATCCTCGTCATACAGCACCACGCGCTGCGCCACCGGGGCGACCTGATCCGTCGACGACGGCTGGCCGACACGATCGGGAATCTTCGGTTTCGTCAGCGGCGAATTGTCCTTCGGCGCTTCGACCACCGTCTGCGACGGCTTGAACAGGCCGCTGACCGCCGTCACCACCGACCTGCCCCACAGGATCGCGGCGCCGACCAGGATCAGCACCACGCCGATGGCGATCGCGCTCTTGAACGGAAACACCGTGCCGGATCGGGCGCGCTTCTTCGGCTCGCGATCGGCGGCGATGCGGGAACGCGGCGCCTGCGGCGGCGGCGCGTAGCGCTCGGCCTCCTCGACCGATTCGTCGTAGGAATACGGCGCGTCGGGATCGGCGCCGCGGTTCTCCAGGCTCGGCTCGAGCCGGTCGAACTCCGGCGAGGGCGAGGGCACGTTGGCATAGGTTTTTCGCGCAGATCGGTTGGCCTGCGCCGCGGCGCGGCCGAGATCGTCGGCGTCGGCGGCGATGTCACGGAAGCCCCGCACGCCCGGTGCCTGCGGCGCGCCATTGTCGGAACCGCGGCGTGGCGCGCCGGCGCGTTCGCGGGTCGGCGGCAGCGGCGGGTCCGGCATCGGGACCTGCGGCGGCTGCGGCCGCGCCGGCGGCGCCTCGGCGCGAAGGTTGCGCTGGGGGCGGTCTTCCTGGCCGAGCGGCGGCCGGTCGTTGCGCGGTGGCGGCGCTGGCGGACGCGGACGCGACGACGACGGCTCGGGTGGGGCTTGAGGCAGGGAAGCGGATGGCG
>DATNMT010000616.1:0-6677 GCA_035602495.1 Bradyrhizobium sp. | reverse complement strand
CGATGTCGAGGTCTGCTTCGGATCCAGCAGCAGCGCGGCCGGCACCTTGATGTAGCGAACGCCGCGGTCGGCGAGTTCGCGCGGCTCGATCCGCAGATCGGTGACGTGATCGATCGAGAAGCGGTAGCCGCGCTGCGCCAGAGCCGCGAGATTTTCGGTCGCGGCCGGGCCGAGATTGCGAAACGTCGCCTGCTTGAATTCGAGCACCAGCGACGGCGCCAGCGCGCGATTGGCTTCGAGGAAATCGAGGCATTGCGCGAAGGTGGTCGGATTGGCAAGGGTTGCCGCGGCGACGTTGCAGAACACGCCGACTTCCTTGTTGCGTACCATCAGCCGGCGCAGCACCTGCACGCATTTCAGCATCACCATGTGATCGATCCGTCCGATCAGGCCGGCGGCTTCGGCGACCGCGATGAAATCGTCGGCAGCCAATAGCGCATCCTTGTCGTCGCGCAGCCGCGTCACCGCCTCGTAATAGCGCACCTTGCGCTGCGGCAGCGTCACCATCGGCTGCAGGAAGATATCGATGCGGTTCTCCTCCACCGCGCTCCTCACGGCGGCGAGGATCTGCGCCTGGCTGCGGGAGGGCACCGCATCGACGGCGGGAGCGGCGGCGGGCGGTGTCACCGCCCTGGCTGGCGGCGCCGGACTCTCGTCCTCGGCCGCGAATTGCGGCTCCTGTTGCGGCTCTCTGTGCGCCTTGTTGGCGGGCGCGGCCGCGGCCGCCGCGCCGGCCGAGAGCATGTCGTCATGGCTGGCGACGGAGACCGCAAGCTGCTTGACCAGCGTACCCAATTCGCTGATCTCGCCGGCCACGGCGTGAACCCGCTCGGCGTTGGCTGAACTCGCCGACGCCACCCGGCCCTCGACGGCGGCGAGCCGGCGCCCGAATTCGGCGACCTGGCGGGCGAGGTCGGCGGTGCCGCGCGACAGGTCCGCGATCTGGCTGCCGACATCGGTGCGGTCGCGCAGCCGCATCGAAACCGCGTTGTAGAGGATCAGGAAGGTCAGCGCGGTGAGCGCCACGATCGCGGATTCCGTTCCGCTGATGCCGGCCACCGAATAAAGGATCAGGCCCAGGGAGGCAGCGACCAGCACCATGCAGATGGCGATGAAAATCGTGGAAATGCGGATCATGTTGCGCGGAAGGCCCTCAAGTGCTCGTGTCCTCTGGCAGGAGGGCGCCTCGCACAAGCCGTCAGCGCCGCCCCCGGCGGCTACAACCTTAGCATCAATGTTGATTCGAAGAGCTAGTGTTCTTTGGGCACACCGGGAACGCCCGGGCACGGCGTGTCGGCCATCTCGGCCCCGCGGGCGCCGGGCGGTTTGCGGCGACCGACCCTCATCTCCGGCGGGGTTCGATGTTCGATTTCCGAGTTCAGCTCGGCGCCGAACAGCACGATGACGGCCGACATCCACATCCACATCATCAGGCCGATCGCAGCGCCCAGCGAGCCATAGGTTGCGTTGTAATTTGCAAAATTCGACAGATACCAGGACAGCAGGGAGGAACCGGCAATCCACAGCAAGGCGGCGGCCAGCGTCCCGACGCTGCTCAATTCCCACCGGGGCTCCCGCCGGTCAGACCCGAATCGGTAGAGGATACCGAGCGCCGCCCATAGGATCAGGAGAAGCAGCGGCCATCGCGCCAGGCCGACGATAAGCTTGCTTTCCGGCCCGAGGCCCAAATGATCCAGCGCCAGCGGAAATGCCACCACCGCACCCACCATCAGCAGTACGGCCGCGATGCCGCCGACGGTGAACGTCAGCGAGAGCACGTTCAATTGCACGAAGCTGCGCTTTTCCCGCTCCTCATAGGCGACGTTCAGCGCATCGATGAGCGCCTTGACGCCGGCATTGGCGCTCCAGATGGCAAAGGCGAGACCGAACAAGAAGGTCGCGCCGAGTTCCGTGTTGCCCTTGGCGAGCACCCGCGCGACCTGGTCCTGCACGATCTGGAACGTGCCCTGCGGCAGCATCAGCGCCAGCGTCTGCAGATTGGCGCCAATGGTCGAAGGGTCGGCGAACAGGCCGTACGACGAGACCAACGCGGTGATGGCCGGAAATACCGCCAGCAGTCCGAAGAACACCACCCCGGCAGCGGTGGCAAGCAGGCGGTCTTCGCCTGACCGCAGGTAGACGCCCCGCAAAATGTCCTTCCAGCCGGCCCACGGGATTTGAAGGAGCGCAGGTCCGTGGTGCCCTCTCTGCGCTGTCCCGTGAGCGAGAGCACCGCCGCGCGCGACCTCGGCGTCCGCAAGTTGTGGGTGGGGTTCTGGGGCTGTTTTGCCTTGAAAATAGCGCCGCACGCTCAGGATCAGGATGGCGGTGGCCGCGATCCAGAGCAGATTATCGCCGGACGCGGAGCGCCGTCCGCCCATCAGACTGCCGTTCGTCGCGCCTGCTGCCGTCGTCGCGCGGCCGCCAAGCCCAATAATGTCGTCCCCATGATCAGGCCGGCGCGCACCAGCTTGCTGTTGTCGCGGGACCGGGGAACCGCATTCCGCCGTTCGCGGCGGGTCTCGCGTGATGGCGACGAGGGCGCCGACAAGATCGCCGTCGCGGTATCGCGCGCCGCCTCGATCTGATCCGGCCTGACCGGACTGGCCTTGATGGCGACGCGCAACCGGCTGCTCAGGGTCGGAAAATGGCGCGACCGCGGCTTCATCTTGCTGGCAGCAACGGCCGCGCAAATCGCGGCCATCACCAGCAGCAATGCTCCGACGGCGCCGAAGGCCTGAAACAGTCCGTATTCGAACTCGATCCAGCGAAACAACGCAGTTGCACCGACAAGGCAGGCTGCGACCAGAAAGATGCCGGCGGCGGCAAAAAGTCCGGCGGCAACCGCGTAGGAACCGAGCGTGCCTGTCGCCTGGCTGGTCCGGTCGCGCAGATACGACCGCGTTGCCAGTTTTACCTGGCTGACCTTGAGCGCCAGCCCGGCGCGCAGCAAGCTGCTCGATGGTGCGAGCATATCAACTTCCTCCACGGTTGAGACACCGGTTCTCCGGTGGTTGAACGTGGATCGGTTTCGAATGTTCCGGATGGCTTGCGCGGGCAACGGTGTGCTCCCTCGCCCCCGCTCTTCGCTGGGAGAGGGCGGGGGCTCTCGATCCGGAAATGGTGATGATGAGGTGGCGTCGTGCCCTGCCCCTCAGCCGAAATTCGCTATCGCGAATTTCGACCTCTCCTGGCAAAAGAGCGGGGAGAGGTATTGGGGCAAGCTGGCAGAGGTAAGCGACCTACGCCACCGCGCGGATCACCTTGGCGACCTTGCCGACGATTTCGCCGATCTGGTCTTCGCTGACGATCAGCGGCGGCGTCAGCGCCAGGGTGTCGCCGGCGATCCGCAGCATCAGGTCGTTGTCGTGGAACGCGCTGTTGAGCGCGTCGAAGCCGCGCTTGCCCGGCAGGTCGGGGCGTGAGGCGAGGTCGATGCCGGCCGTCAGCCCGACAGTGCGGATATCCACCACATTCGGCTCGCTCCGCAGCGACATTACCGCGTCGGCGAATTTCGGCTCCAGCATCCTGGCGCGCTCGAACAGTTTCTCGTCGCGGTAGATATCCAGCGTTGCCAGCGCCGCGGCGCAGGCGATCGGATGCGCCGAGTAGGTATAGCCATGGGTCAGTTCCACCATGTGCTCCGGGCCGCTCATGAAGGCGTCGTGGATGGTGTCGCGCACCAGCACGCCGCCCATGGGGGCTGCGCCATTGGTGATGCCCTTGGCGAAGGTCAGCATGTCCGGCAGCACGCCGTAACGTTCGGCGGCGAACGCAAAGCCGAGCCGGCCGTAGCCGGTGATGACCTCGTCGAAGATCAGGAGAATGCCGTGCTTCTGGGTGATATCGCGCAACCGCTTGAGATAGCCCTTCGGCGCCGGCAGCACGCCGGTCGATCCGGCCATCGGCTCGACGATCACGGCGGCGATGGTGGAGGCGCCGTGCAAATTGACCAGCCGCTCGAGCTCGTCGGCGAAATGCGCGCCATATTCCGGCTCGCCCTTGGTGAAGGCCTGCTTGTCGCGGTCATAGGTGTGCGGCAGGTGATCGACGCCGGCGAGCAGCGTGCCGAACATCTTCCGGTTGTTGACGATGCCGCCCACCGAAGTTCCACCGAAGCCGACGCCGTGATAGCCGCGCTCGCGGCCGATCAGGCGGGTGCGGGCGCCCTGGCCCTGGGTCTGGTGATAGGCCAGCGCGATCTTGAGCGCGGTGTCGGCGGCTTCCGAGCCGGAATTGCAGAAGAACACGTGATCGAGGCCGGCGGGCGCGAGGTCGGCGATACGGCTGGCGAGTTCGAAGGCCTGAGGAATGCCGAACTGGAACGGCGGCGCATAATCCAGCGCGGCGGCCTGCTTGCCGATCGCCTCGGCAATCTGGCTGCGGCCATGGCCGGCATTGCAGCACCACATGCCGGCGGCGGCGTCGATGATCTTGCGGCCGTCGACGGTGAAATAATACATGTCCTTGGCGCCCGCGAGCAGCCGCGGGTTCTTCTTGAAGGCCCGGTTGGCGGTAAACGGCATCCAGTGCGCCGCGAGGTCGTTGGGCACGTTGACGGCGGTTTTGCGTGGGCTCTTGTCCAGCATGGGGGCCTCTTCAAGTTTTCGGGCGTGGCGGGGTTGGCGTGAAGCTATCAGCTTCGCCGCGGAACGGGAACGCCATGATCCCCACTATTTCCGCCCAATCCGGCGGTTTGAGGACCGGTTAGAGGTCAGCGGCGGCGATCCAGAATACTTCGCCCTCGGAATCCTCGCTATCGAGCCACAATAGCGGCAGTTGCGGGAAGGCGGCCTCAAGCCGCTCGCGGCCGCGGCCGATCTCGCATAGCAGCCCGCCTCCGGCCACAAGGTGCCGCCCGGCCTCGTCGAGGATGCGGCGGACCAGAACGAGGCCGTCGGCGCCGCCGTCAAGTGCGAGTTTCGGCTCGGCGCGGCATTCGGCCGGCAGATCGGCCATGCTGGAGGCATCGACATAGGGCGGGTTGGAGATGATCAGGTCGTAACGCTTTTCGCCTAGCGGTTTGAACAGGTCGCCGCGATGCAACGTCACCCGGTCCGCAAGGCCATAATCGGCGACGTTGCGCGCGGCGACGCCGAGCGCGTCTTTCGAGATATCGACCGCGTCGACACCGGCGTTTGGAAAATTCCGGCTGGCGAGGATCGCCAGACACCCGGAGCCGGTGCAGAGGTCGAGCACGTTTTCGACGCTTGCGGGATCGTCGATCAGCGCGGCGCCCTCTTCGCTCTCGCCGCCAAAATGTGAATCCAACAATTCGCCGATGAAGGAGCGCGGCACGATCACGCGCTCGTCGACATAAAACGGCAGGCCGCGCATGTAAATTTTGTTGACCAGATAGGCGGCCGGCTTTCGCGTGATGACGCGGCGGGCGATCACGTCGAGGATCGCCCTGGCTTCAATTGCGGTAACCCGCGCGGTGGCAAAGCTGTCGAACTGGTCGGGATGCAGATGCAGGGTTTCGCAGACCAGAAATGCCGCTTCCGCCGCCGGATCGGTGGTGCCGTGCGCGAACACGAGTTTGGCCTCGACGAAGCGGCTCACGGCATAGCGGACGAAATCGAGCAGTGTGAGCAGCTCGCCTGATGCTGCTTTCGGAAGTCTTGCTGCACGGCCGCCCCTCGCAACCGGCTTGATGCGCTTCGCCATCAGGATTTGGTCCAGCGCGCGGCGGCCGCGTCATCGCGGCTGTGCGCGTCGACCCAGCCGGTTCCACCGGCGCTTTCCTCGCGCTTCCAGAACGGCGCGTTGGCCTTCAGGTAATCCATCAGGAACTCCGCGGCGGCAAACGCCGCCTGCCGGTGCTGCGAGGCCGTCAGCACCAGCACGATATTTTCGCCCGGCGCGATGCGGCCGACACGATGAATCACGGTCAGCCCGTTGAGCGGCCAGCGCGAAATCGCGGTCTCGGCGTGGCGCGCGATTTCCGCTTCCGCCATGCCGGGATAATGTTCGAGCGTCAGCGCCGCGATGGTCTCGCCGTCGTCGTTGCCCCGGCAGATGCCGGAGAAGCTGACGACCGCGCCGATATCGGTGCGCTCCCTGGTCAGCGCCGCGATCTCGGCTGCGATATCGAAATCGGCTTGCTGGATGCGGATGGTGACATTGGCGATCATGTCTGGACCAGGTTCAACCGCCGGTCATCGGCGGGAAGAAGGCGATCTCGCGGGCGCCGGCGATCATCGCATCCGGCTTGACATGGGCGTGGTCGATCGCGGCGCGGATCACCCGCGGCTTCTCGAACGCATAGGCATAAGTCTCGCCGCGCTGCGCCAGCCAGCCGATCAGTTCGTCGACGGTGCGCACGCTCGGCGGCGGCTCGATGGTTTCCTCGGCCTTGCCGACCCGTTCGCGCACCCAGGCGAAATATTTCACCTTCATCCCTCATCCTCCTCGATGAGGTGGTGAATGCCGGCGCGGAAATAATCCCAGCCGGTGTAGATGGTGAAAATCGCCGACATCCACAGCAGCACGATGCCGATCAAGGTGGTCGCGGGGATAACCTGCTCGCCGGCTTCGCCTGCGATCAGAAAGCCGATCGCCACCAGTTGAATGGTGGTCTTCCACTTCGCGAGCTTTGTCACCGGCACGCTGACGCGCAGCCCCGCGAGATATTCGCGCAGCCCGGAGACCAGGATTTCGCGGCACAGGATCACGAT
>DATNMT010000609.1:0-10523 GCA_035602495.1 Bradyrhizobium sp. | reverse complement strand
GTCTCCACCCGCTTGAATGCCCTGTTCGATTTCAAGCAAGGAGAGTTGACCTCATATGACTGGGTCGCGAGGGTACATCCCGACGATATTGCGTCATACCGCGCGGCGCTGCGGGCTCATTTCACTGGCAAGACCTCGGTGCTCCACGCGGAATACCGCATCCGCGATAAAGCCGATACGATCCGTTGGGTCGAGGATCATGGACTATCAATCCGCAATGATGCCGGTCGCGCAGTCCGATTGGTGGGCGCAGTTAGCGACATTACCTCCCGGAAGAATGCCGAGCGGGCGCTCCGGGAAAGTGAGGAACGCTACTCGCTTGCAATGAGCGCCATTAATGAAGGTGTTTATGACTGGGACGTAACCCGAGACGAGATCTTTTACTCGCCAAATGTCATGGAGGTGCTTGGTTTCACAGGGGTGGAGATGTCAACTCCGAAGGATTGGATCAAACGTATTCATCCCGAGGATCTGGCCACCTACCAAGCTGCTTGGGCCGCGCATTTTCGTGGCGAAACCCGGCGGTTTTTCTGCGAAGTACGATACCAACATGCGGACGGATCTACTCATTGGGCGCGTCAGCACGGCACGGGCGTTCGAGATGGTAACGGTCGGGTCGTGCGCGTGGTCGGGTCAACGGGCGATATTACGGCTGAGAAGACTCTCGCACGCGAGCGCGACGAGGCGCGGACCCGGTTGTCCGTGGCACTCGAATCCATCTCTCAAGGGTTCGCACTGTTTGACCCCGAGGATCGGCTGATAATGTGCAACAGCCAGTATCGCAGGTTCTTTGCGCAAGCCGCGGATCCTGAAGTCTCTGCCATGATTATGCCCGGCATGAGATTCGAGGATTACGTACGGAAGGCTTACGAAAGGGGCATGTATCCTGACGCCGGATCGGATATGGACGCCTACCTGCGAAGTCGACTCGAGCGCAGACGAGCGGCAGGTCCCGGATTCGAGCTAAAATTGCGGGACGGTACCTGGCTTTACGTAAGCGAACAGCGCACAAACGATAACGGCCTCGTGGCGGTCTACACCGACATCACCGATGTAAAGAACAGGGAGTCGGAATTGCGAGCTGCCCGGCTCGCCGCCGAGACGGCGCTGGTCGATTTGCGCGCGGCACAGGATCGCCTGGTGCAGACTGAGAAGCTGGCCTCACTCGGCCAGGTCACTGCGGGCATCGCGCACGAGATCAAGAATCCGCTAAACTTCGTCAATAATTTCTCCGCACTATCGGGCGAACTGGTCGAAGAAATGACTGTTTTGCTTGCGAAGGCGGCTCTCGACAAGACAACTCGGGGCGAACTCGACGAACTGGCGCAAATGCTGAAGACCAACCTCGAGAAGGTTGTTCAACATGGCAAGCGCGCCGATTCCATCGTCAAAAACATGTTGCTGCACTCTCGCGAAGGTTCCGGCGAGCATCGTTCCGTCGATATCAACGCGATCGTCGATGAAAGCTTGAACCTGGCTTATCATGGTGCCCGAGCCGAAAGGGCGGGCTTCAATATTATAATACAGCGTGACTTTGATCCCGCTGCAGGCGTGACAGACGTCTATCCGCAGGAGATTACGCGAGTATTGCTCAATCTGATATCAAACGGATTTTACGCGACGACCAGACGTGCGATGGGTGCCGGTGGCGACTTTATACCGATGCTAAGCGCTGCGACGAAGAATCTCGGCGACAAGATCGAAATTTGTATCCGAGACAACGGCACCGGAATCCCGACCGAGGCAAGAGAGAAAATATTCAATCCTTTCTTCACAACCAAACCTGCGGGGGAAGGTACCGGATTAGGCCTTTCCATGAGCCACGACATCATTGTGAAACAACACGGTGGCAGCATCGATGTCGAAACTGAGCCCGGACTTTTCACTGAATTCAAGATCGTATTGCCGCGGACGGGCCAAAGGTAATCCGCCACACCTATTTCACCGGCTGACCAGATCCCCTTTGCTGCCGACTTCCGTTGTTGGCACGAAACGAACATGGTGTGATGTCCGACTTGAGTCCGCCACGTGACCAAAAGCGGACATCGAGCCGACGGCCCTGCAGTCGGCTTCCGATCTTAACGGTCTTGCCATAATTGATGCGGAGGCGCGGGGTGTCCTCCCAGGCATGAGCCGATGCGAAGCTGTGTATGTCGCCGTGGAAACAAGGACGGATTGCGGAACACAGAACGTCTTCTGGCGGGTCGCGGCATTGGAGACAATGATTGTAGCGATCTCCTCGTAGCAACTATCAAGATGCGTCTTGCAGTATGGAAGGAAGTCCCGCGTAACTTGCGGAACGTCATCTGCAGCGGCAGATTTCGCCATACACGCAGCGAAAACTATTGCAATTGTGACGATCAACAGCTGCCGTATTCGCATCGCGCGAATCCTCCAAACATTTTCTGGTCGACGATTTTTGTCTTGACGCGTTTTCTTCACGCGAGCCGGTACCCTTCGCGCGAAACGCTTCTCAAAGAAACACCTCGGGCGGCACGCCGAGCAGGATCTGCCCGACCAATTCGAAATGGGCGCTGCGTGCCTGGATCTGCTGAGACAGCGTGTGCATGTCGCGGAAGCGGCGCTCGAACGGGCTGCCCGGGAAGATCGCGTCGACGCCGGCTGCCTTGTAGGCGAAGTCCGCCACCTCGGCCGCGCCCTGGATCGCGTTGGTGCAGGCGAGCCGCACGCGGGCCCGGTCGGCCACCTCGATCGGCGCCACGTCGTCGGCATGGGCGTAGATCGTGGTGAGCGTCTCGATCAAATAGGCGCGTGCCGAGCCGAGCCTCGCTTCCGCGCGCGCCACGTCGGCCTGCACGACCGCATTGTCGGCGAGCCGGGCGAGGTTGCGCGGCGCCTTGCGGGACGCAAGCGCAATGAACTCGGACAGCATCGCGCGCGCGATGCCAAACGCCACTCCGGCGACCCCGGCCGCGTAGAGGCCCGGCATGGTAAAGGCATAGAGCGGGCCGCGCTCGCGGCGCAGCGTCGGGTCCTCGCGCGTGGAGCTGAACGCCTCGGACACGAACAGGTCCTCGACGCGATAGGAGTCCGACGCCGTGCCGCGCAGCCCGATCGTGCGCCAGGTGTCGAGCAGGGTTGCATCGCTCGCCGGAAACAGCAGCGTGCGGACCGTGGGCCGGCCGAAGCGGTTGAGCCTCAGCGCGCCGTCCGCCTCGAGCACATGGCAGTGCGCGCCCATCCAGCGGGCCTGCCGGCAGCCGCTGGCGAAATCCCACTGGCCGGTCACTCGGTAGCCTCCGTCAACCGCTCTCGCCTGCGAAGCGTTTGGAGGTCCCCAGGACACGAGGCTGCGCAGATCGGCGAAGATGGCGCGATTGGCCGCGGGCTCCAGGAAGGCGGCGATCAGGGCGGAACTGTTGGCGACGAAGGCGTTCCACGCGATCGAGGCGTCGTGCCGGCCGAGTTCCTCGATCGCGGCTACGTAGACGGCGGGCTGCGTCTCGTCGCCGCCCGCCGAGCGCGGCAGCAGCATGCGGAACAGCCTGGAGTCATGGAGCCGCCCCAGCAACGCCTCGGGGATGCGCCGCGTGCGCTCGATCTCGTCAGCCGCGGCGGCGATCTCCGCCGCAAGCTCGCGGGCGCGGGCGACCGGGTCCGGACGGGTCTGGATGTCCATGCGCCACCTCAAATTGGCAGGGCCATTGCGGCCGACCGCCGGGGCGCTGTCAAGAGCCGGTTCAACATGGCGGAACGTGCTTAAGAGAGGCCACGAAGCTCGCGAATGGCGGGTGGCGGCGGCTTTATTGGTCCTTGTGATCGAATTTCGGGGTCACTGCGCGCATGTGTTCGGCCAGTGTCGCGTTGAACACCTTTGCGTAGCGGGGTAGCCGGTGCTGACCGTTCCAGAGCACACCGATGTCGACCGATAGCGGACTGTTGCGGAAACAGAGCGGTGCCAGACGCAATTTCCGTGTGTCGATCAGCGCCGTTGCAGCGGCGCTCACCGATGCGATTTCGGATCGTCATAGTCAATGTAGGCCGTGTATTGGTCGAGAAATTTGTTGACGCTGTCCAGTGCGAACGACCAGCGTTCGAGTTGATTGTAAGGAAACATCAACTCGAGGTCCCATCCGTTGTAATCGGTATATATCCGGCAATTGACCGAGCACTTGACAATGAATTCGTACGTCAGTTCGCCGATCTTCTTGCCGTAGACTTATTTTCCCATTTCGTGCCTTCGGCGCCCCGAGAGCCACAGTGCGTGCCGCCTCGCGGAGCAATCGGAACGATCGTCAAGAGCTGGGTCAATGCTGACTCGCTGCACAACTCGGGTTCGATCTGGGCGATTGCTGCCCCCGTCAACGGTTGGCTCGCGACCGCCGACGTCCGGCTGCTGCCGAACCACCAGGCGCCGGCCGCAATGAACAAGAGGCAGCACGCCAGGATCAGACGCCTCATGCCGGGTCTCCATTGAGGGACTAGCGCAATCCTAGAGCCGCCCATTATAGAGTTCGTTAATTACGACGCGTGAATTTGCCTTGAGCGCGTCTGCTCCTGACACTTATGAGAGTTGCCAGTCGCCGCTTGGCATGTCTGCTTGGCGGGGTAGATCGGAAGTGGCGGGCCAAGGCATTCTTTGACGGGCGAACGGGTGGAACGGCCGCTGGCAGCCGTACTGGCGGCGGATGTTGCCGGTTATAACGGGTCGCCGACGTGATTCCCTTGGGTTTCGCCAACGGCCAGGTTGAAGTAATGGCGCCAGGGCGCTCTTCACTTCAAGCCGGTTTCGTCATCATGCACTCCGCGCCGGCTCCAGCACCTCTTCGAGCCAGTCCCACATATAAGCCGCGCAGATGCTCTGATTG
This sequence comes from Bradyrhizobium sp., assembly GCA_035602495.1. Lineage (GTDB taxonomy): Bacteria > Pseudomonadota > Alphaproteobacteria > Rhizobiales > Xanthobacteraceae > Bradyrhizobium. Next base: position 5,694 of record DATNMT010000609.1, on the reverse strand, counting down.
TCGATCTGGCAGTGGTGATAGCCGCCCTCCTCGCGGGTGAAGAGCTTGAACGTCTTCCGGTTCGAGCCGACGGCATCGAAGCACTTCTGCGCCTCGGGCAGCGGGATTTGCTCGTCGCCCTCGCCGTGCAGCATCAGGAACGGACAGGTGATCTTCTGCACCACGCCGTCCAGCTTGAACGGCTCCAGCAATTTGACGGCCTCTTCCTGGCCGCCGGCGTTCAGCACCCACGAGATATGCCGGGCCGCGACCGAGAGCGACGGCGTCACCGATTGCGCCATTCGCTCGAAGCGCTCGCGCCAGATTTTCTGGTAGTCCCACTGCGCGCCCCAGGCGATACAGCAGGCAAAACGCTGCTCGAACGCCGCCGCGCGCGGGGCATAATAGCCGCCGAGGCTGATCGCCATGACGCCGATGCGCCTGGGATCGATCTCGGGGCGGGCGGCGAGCCATTCGTGAACCGGGGTGGCATAGGCCTCGGTATCGTGACGCAGATAAAGCTCACGAAACCGGATGCTCTCGCCATTGCCCGGACCGTCCACGATCAGACAGGCGATGCCGCGCTCGGCCAGGTCAGCGACGCCCTTGAGGTATTGAATCTCCTTGGTGACATCCAGCCCGTCGAAGAACACCATGGCCGGCACCTTGCCGCCGCCATTCGCCGGCTCGGCATGGACATAGATCGCCGGCAGGCTGGTGTCGCCATAGGGGATCTCGACATGCTCCAGCCGGGGACGCTTGAGGTGTTTGGCGGCGTCGCGCAGGCAGTGCACGCCGCGCATATAGGCGTCGTTGCCTTCCCTGCTCTTCGGCTGCAGGAAGCGTTCGCCGACGTGATAATAGGCGCTCGCGCGCTGCAGGTATTGCGCGCCGCTGGTGCGGTGGCCTAGCGCGATGCGCTCGCGGCCGCGATCCTCGACGGTGCGTGCTTCTTTCGTCCATTCGCGAAACCAGGCGTCGTCGTCGCCAACGTGATTCTTGAGGCGAAGACCGATACGGTGGACCTCCCCGATTTCGGCGCCGCCCCAGGGCGCCATGTTCAAGCCGATCAAGAGGCCATGCGACCAGCGGTAGTTCTCCGGAAAATAGACGAATGACAATTCTTCTTGTTTTTGGTTCATGCGAACTCCGAACAGAATGGAACAGCCCGACTAGATTTGCGGGACGCAATTGATCGAGATTAATTCCCCGTCTGCAATTCGCCAAAGCGCTCCCAGCTCTTGCCATTGAAGCGCATGAACTGCATCTGGTCGACGGGGACGTGATCGGTCGGCGAGGTGTTGACCTTGATGCCGGGCAGCAGCATCGGCAGTTCCAGATCCTTGATCGAATAGGCCTGTTTGAGAATGTTCTCGGTCGACAGGTCGTCGCCGCAGGCCTTCAGCACGTGCTCCAGCGTCATCGCGCTATTGTAGGAATTGACGTAGTTGGCGTCGTGCAGGTCGGCCTCGGGCGCGTATTTGACCATGAATTCCCGCCATGCCTTGACGCCGGCATCGTCCTTCCAGGCGGGATCGTCGGGGTCCTTGATATAGGCGGTGGAGAGAATGCCGATGCCGGCCTCGAGCCCGGCGGGCTCCATCACGGTATTGATCCAGACCGCGACGTTGGACAGGAACGTCATCGGTTTCCAGCCGATCTCGTGCGCCTTGCGGATCGACTGTGCCGCGAACTTCGGCGTCGCTGCGATCACCAGCACGTCGGCGCCGGACGCTTTCAGCTTGACGATCTGGGAGTCGATGGTCGGGTCCTGCACTTCGTAGGTGGCGCTGGTGAGAACGGAATCGTATTTGTCGCCGAGCACGTCCTTCAGCCCCAGGAGGTAGTCGCGTCCGAAATCGTCGTTCTGCGAAATCACCGCGAATTTGGCGTTCGGATTCTTGGCCAGCGCATAGCGCGCGTAAAGCCGGGCCTCGTAGCGGAACGGGCCCTGCACGCCGAGCGTCGCCTGCGGGTATTGGGCGATGTCGGCGAATTTCGAGGCGCCGGAGCCGACGAACAATTGCGGGATGTTCTTGCCCTGCAGGTATTTGGCGATCGCGGTGTTGTGTGCAGTGCCGATCGAGGAGAAGATCAGCGCCACCTCATCGCTCTCCACCAGCCGCCGGGTCTGCTCCACGCTCTTCGGCGGCGCGTAGCTGTCGTCAAGCGAGATCAGATTGACCTTGCGGCCGTTGATGCCGCCGCGCTCGTTGAGCATCCTGAAATAGGCGACCTCGCCCTTGCCGAGCGCACCGAACGCCGAAACCGGGCCGCTGTAGGGCATGGTCTGGCCGATTTTGATCTCGGTCGCGGTGACGCCACGCATCTCGGCCGCCGGCGAGGCGGCAGAGGCCAGCACCGCAACCGCGCCGGCGATGCCAACCCCGGAAACAAAACGCATCGATCCCCTCCCCCGGTTTATTCCTGGACCTTCGATGTCAGCCGCATGCGGCTGGCCCGCGATCCCATTGTCATCAAAACATGCCATGTTGGGGGAATGGATGCCATTCATAATTGCCGCCGGTAGCGCGGCGAAGACGGCTTGGCAGGCCTTGCGGAAACTGCGTAATCTTCCCGACGAGTTGAAGGTCATTGTCGAAAACAGCTCTAGCCGCGCGGCCCACCATGCTTACCAAAGCCCTTTGTCGCCGATTGCGTTTCGCGGTATTGCTCGGCGCCGCGATCATGGCCGGCTCCGTCGCAGCGCCGCGTCAGGCCAAGGCCAGCGAGGGCGGCGCGGCGTTTCTCGAAAAGCTCTCGCTCAACTCGGCGCCCTCGCAAATCCTCGTGGTATGCCACGGCTTTGGCTGCGCCTATCGCGATCAGTTCGTCCTGACGCCGGCCAAGGTCTCCTATCTGAGGGGGATGCTTGGCGCCGCGCATTCGGCGAAGGAGGAGCGAAAGCTGCTGGCGAGAGCAGTTGCCTGGTTCGACCGCGAAGGCGGCCGCTCTGCCGGCACCGTGGGGCGGATCGCACGCGCCGGCGCCGCCACCAAGTCCGGTCCGTCGCAAATGGATTGCATCGACCTGACCGCGAACATCACCGAACTTCTGATCGTGCTCGATCGCAACAAGCTGCTCAGATATCACCGCGTCGGCGAGCCGGTGTCGCGCGGCCTGTTCGTCGACGGCAAGCAGCCGCATACCACGCCGGTGATCGTGGAGACCGCGACCGGTACCGAGTGGTCGGTGGACTCCTGGACCAAGGCCTACGGCCAGAGTCCGGACATCATGACCATCACCGAATGGAAAAGCAGGAGCTGAGCAGGCTGTCCGTATTTTGATTTTTTGATTGGAATTTCGATCGAGGGTTCCATGCGCGCCTCCGGTTACGCTGATAAACCCGGTTTCCGCTTCTTGCTTGTTTTGATCTTCGCGATTGCGGCCCTGATTGTCCCGATGCAAAACGCTTCCGCGCAAGCCGACCTGGCAGCGATGAACCTGATCGCGCTGTCGCAACTCTATGCCGCATCAGCCGCGGTTGACGCCTCCCGCAAGGCCTATTGGGGCCCGTTTTCGGTGATCGGAGAGGGCACGGCGAAATGATCGAATGCTAACCCTCACTTCGCGCGTTTGCCGCGCTGGTCTTTCGGGATGACGAACTTCAATCCGGACCAGCTATCGTCGATGGCGCAGACCTTGATATCGACGAGGCCGAGCGGAAGCGCGATATCGCGCACCACCACATCGGTGAGATCGGTCGCCACGTCGCTCGCCTTCTTCGGCCACGACACCCAGATCATGCCGTCCGGCGCGATGGCTTCGCGATAGCCGCGCAGCTTGCCCGCAAGCCCCGCGGCCTGGCTTGCAAACAGATGGACCATGTCGACGGAGCCAGCGAGGCGGGTCAGCAGCTTCACGTCCGCGGGCAGTTTGCCGACGATGTCGCCATACGCCGCCGGGGCGTGGCCGACAAAAATGCGAAAGCCCGGCTTGATGCCGAGCTTTTGCACAACAGCCTTGCTGGAATAACCAGCCATCCGAGCCGCGGCATCAGGCCTGCGGCTGCGGCTCCAGGCCGGGATCCGGATCGGGGCGCGGACGCGGCTTGCCAGCCGGCGGCACCGCCGAGGTGCGTGGGGTAGTCGGCTCCAGCACCGACTCGCGGTTCGGCTTCTTGCCCTTGAGCAGATCCTGAATCTCGTCGCCGGTCAGCGTCTCGTATTCGAGCAAGCCCTTGGCCAGTGCTTCGAGATCGGCGCGCTTCTCGGTCAGTATCTTGGTCGCCTGATTGTAGCCGTCTTCAACAAAACGCCGGATCTCGGTATCGATCTTCTGCACCGTCGCCTCGGAGGCGTTCTGGGTGCGCGACACCGACATGCCCAGAAACACCTCGTCCTGGTTCTCGCCATAGGACACGGTGCCGAGCGCTTCGGAGAGACCCCAGCGCGTCACCATCATCCGCGCCAGCCGTGTCGCCTGCTCGATATCGGAAGAGGCGCCGGAGGTGACCTTCTCGCGGCCGAACACCAGCTCTTCGGCGACGCGGCCGCCCATCATGATGGCGAGCCGCGAGGTCATCTGCTCCAGCGACATCGACAGCTTGTCGCGTTCGGGGAGCTGCATCACCATGCCGAGCGCGCGGCCGCGCGGAATGATGGTCGCCTTGTGGATCGGATCGGTCGCGATCACGTTGAGGCCGACGATGGCATGGCCGCCCTCGTGATACGCGGTCAGCATCTTCTCTTCCTCGGTCATCACCAGCGACTTGCGCTCGGCGCCCATCATGACCTTGTCCTTGGCCTCCTCGAACTCGGCCTGGGTCACCATGCGCTTGTTGCGCCGCGCCGCGGTCAGCGCCGCCTCGTTGACGAGGTTCATCAGGTCGGCGCCGGAGAAGCCGGGCGTGCCGCGAGCGATGGTCTTCAGGTTGATATCGGGCGCCAACGGCACCTTGCGGACGTGAACTTTCAGGATCTGCTCGCGGCCGACGACATCCGGGTTCGGCACCACCACCTGGCGGTCGAACCGGCCGGGGCGCAACAGCGCCGGATCGAGCACGTCGGGCCGGTTGGTGGCCGCGATCAGGATCACGCCTTCATTGGCCTCGAAGCCGTCCATCTCGACCAGCAACTGGTTCAGCGTCTGCTCACGCTCGTCATTGCCGCCGCCGAGGCCGGCGCCACGATGGCGGCCGACCGCGTCGATCTCATCGATGAAGATGATGCAGGGCGCGTTCTTCTTGGCCTGCTCGAACATGTCGCGGACGCGCGAGGCGCCGACGCCGACGAACATCTCGACGAAGTCGGAGCCCGAAATGGTGAAGAACGGAACGTTGGCTTCGCCCGCCACCGCGCGCGCGATCAGCGTCTTGCCGGTGCCGGGAGGACCGACCAGCAGCACGCCGCGCGGAATCCGTCCGCCCAGCCGTTGATACTTGCCGGGATCGCGCAGGAATTCGACGATCTCCTGCAGATCCTGCTTGGCCTCATCGACGCCGGCGACATCCTCGAAGGTGACGCGACCGTGAGCCTCGGTAAGCATCTTGGCCCGCGACTTGCCAAAACCCATCGCCTTGCCAGCGCCGCCCTGCATCTGCCGCGACAGGAAAATCCATACCCCGATCAGCGCGATGAACGGCAACCATGAGACCAGGAGCGAGACGAACCACGGCACGTTGTCGCCGGGCGGTTTTGCGGTGATCGAGACCTTGCCATTATAGAGCCGCTGCACCAGCGTCGGATCGTTCGGCGCATAGGTCTGGAAACTCGA
>DATNMT010000594.1:0-8439 GCA_035602495.1 Bradyrhizobium sp. | reverse complement strand
ACCGCGATCGAGTTGACGACCTTGTCGGGGCCGCCGGCCAGCCGCGCGGCGAGGTCGGCGGCCTGCTGCGCCTCGATCGGGGTGGCGACCGACCCGGTCAGGATCACGCCATCGCCGAGGCCATCGATCTGGATATCCGAGTTCGGCAGCGTCGCCTTCAGCGCGGCGCGCACGCCGTTAAGGTCGCGCTTGACCGCGATGTCGTAGGCGGCGATCTGCTGGCCGGCCGAATCGAAGAACACGATGTTGGTCTGGCCGACCGCCGCGCCGATGATATAGGCGCGCTGCGCGGAGCGGACGACCGCGTTGGCGATCTTGGGATCGGCGACCAGCACATCCTTGATGTCGCGCGGCAGGTCAATGACGATGGATTTGCCGATGCCGAGCGAAAGGAAACGCGCATTCATCTGGCCGTCGGCGACCACCGGCGGCGCTGTCACGCGGTAGTCGCTCGCCACCACCGGCGTCAGCGCCGGATTGAGCGTCAGTGCCGCGGCCGCCGAAAACGACAGGGCGCGGACCACAAGGGTCCGCATCGTCCGTCGATTGACCCTGCATTTCATTTCCAGCGTCCTTTCGGTCACTTCTGTGTCGTCGTCGAGTTCTGGATGCCGTAGCGGACCACGTTGATGGTCTCGCCCCGCTTCGGGGCCTGATCGTCGGTTCGGTTCTCGACCACGTTGAGATCGGCGATGCTGCGCAGCGCCAGCGCCAGTGTGCCGGTCTGGCGTGCGCGCGCCAGCGTCTCCGCCTGTTCAGGCTTCAACTCCAGCGTCACGGTCTTGCCGACCACGGCGTTCTGACCGTCCTTTTCCTTTGGCGCCTGATCGATCGCGAGGACGCGGACGTTCGGCAGGATGATTTCGGAGACGACGACGTCGGGCGCGCCCGGAAGCGCCGCGTTCTTCTCGCGTCTGGAAAGAATCACGTCGACCCGGTCGTTGGGCAGGATGAAGCCGCCGGCGCCGGTCTCCGGCGAGATTTCGGTCGAGATAGCGCGCATGCCGGTCGGCAGGATCGCCGCCATGAAGCCGGATCCGTTGGCGCGCACCAGCTTCGGCTCGCGGATCGGTTCGCCCGCAATGAAGGGGGCGCGCGCGATCGAGCCGGCGATCTGGGTGGTCGCATCGGGGCGTTCGTTGCGGCGAATGAAGGTGTTGCTCGCGGTCGCCGCGGGCCAGGTCTGCCATTGCATGTCTTCGGGCGCGACCGTCTGGCCAAGGCCGATGTCGGACTTGGCGACCAGAACGTCCACGGTCTGCAGCTGCGCAACCGGCGCGGCCGGGGCCGGCGTGTTGTCCGACCCGCTCGCAAGATAGGCGGCAATGCCGCCGGCACCGATGGCAACAGCCAGGACGACAATGCGCGCCGTATTCATACGCTTCACTTTCCACAAGACGCAGCGACGCTTCCGCCGCCGTGATCGGAGTTGACCAGCTATTCGTCAAAGCATGGTTAATGAGGCGTATCTAAATCAACTTAACAGCTGGTTTACCCGGGACTCCCGGCGGCTCATCGCATCGCGAAGGAGGCGAGATCGACCGCCTTGATCCATTCCGTCTCCGGGTAGACCATCAGCGCGCCGATCGCGAGCGCGATGCCGTAGGGGATGCCGCTCTCCTTGGCATGCAGTTTCAACAGCCAGGCCTGGCCGGCGAGCGGGTAGGGCAGCGGCCATTGCCGGAATTGCAGCAACAGCAGCGTCAGCGCCCCGCCGAACAGCGAGGCATAGACCAGATAGTTCATCAGGTGGGCAAAGCCGAACCACAGCGCCGCCGCGGCCGCCACCTTGGCATCGCCGCCGCCGACCCAGCCCATGGCAAAGCAGGCAAAGGCGACCGCGAGCACAGCCGCGCCCGCCCCGACATGGCTCAGGATCTCGTACGGCGCCATACCGGTCAGCAGCGCGAGCACCAGGAAGCCCGCCACCAGCGCCAGCGACACCCGGTTGGAAATCGTCATGGTGAAAAGGTCGCTCGCGGCCGCGAACGCCATCAAGGCCGGAAACAACAGGAGGCGCGCGATGTCGAGGATCATGGGTTATGGAGCCGGTGCTGCCCGCGCAAGGTCGGAGCGATCGCCCGATTCTAGCGGCCAGAGATGAACAATCGGGAAACGATGGCGGCCATCTACCAGATGCTGGCGATGCGGGCGGCGAGCACCAACAGCGAAAGCAATAGCGCAAGGCAGACCAGCTCCGCGGGCGCATCGCCCGGCCGGCCCGAGGCAAGCTGACCTTTTGCCAGCGACGCGGGTTCTACTTTACGCATGTTTACGCCATCAAGCGCCCGGCCCAAACAGCAAAGGCCCCGGTTGACCCGAGGCCTTTGAAGCTCGTCGGTCGCGCTCGCTTACTTCAGCGAGTTGTTGATCGAGGTGAACTTGGTGTTCAGGTTGGTACCGAGGCCGTTGACCACAGCGATGATCGCGAGCGAAATGCCGGCTGCAATCAGGCCGTATTCGATGGCGGTGGCGCCGGACTCGTCCTTCACGAAACGCGTAATCAGGTTCTTCATAGGGGGCTCCATGTGTACACGTGGCTGGTCGAACTAACGTTTGGTCTCGCCGGCGTTCTCAGCACCGTGACCATGGCTCACCCTAAGGTCGGGAACTTGCGGCACAGTTAATTCGATCGCGCAAACACGCCCGGAACCGGCAGTTCTTGAGCACGGTAAATTTGGAATTAAGGCCTTCGTTACAAGCCAATGTTGATTTCGCCGCCCTCAATCATAACGCACTATTGGTTTCGATTCCGTCTCTGATGGGGCGCGCGCACGGTCCCGGCGGTTGCCGAATTCACGGCTCCTTAAGCAGCGGGGCGTACCCCTTTACGGACCTGATCGGATCAAGCCGCCATGTCCAATCCCAATTTGCCTATGGAAGTCGTCGAGATGCTCGGCGGCACGATCGCCAAGGTGGTGCCTATCACCATCGTGCTGGCGGTGGTATTCTCGGTGCTGACCCATTTCTGGGCCTGCAACCCGGGAAAACCCTGGTGGCGCAAGCGCGAACTGGTTACCGACCTCTGTTACTGGTTCTTCGTTCCGTTGTTCGGGCGGGTGTTGCGGATTGGGCTGTTGGTGCTCGGCGCCGGCGTGGTCTTCAACATTCACGACGCCGACGAACTGATCGCGTTTTACGACAATGGCCATGGCCCGCTGTCCGAGCTGCCGCTGTGGTTGCAGGGCCTGCTGTTCCTGGTGTTGTCGGACTTCATGCTGTACTGGCTGCACCGGCTGTTTCACGGCGGCGGCTTCTGGAAATATCACGCCATCCATCATTCCTCGGAAGAGCTGGACTGGATCTCGGCGGCGCGCTTCCACCCGGTGAACCTGTTCCTGGGCACCATCATGGTCGACGTCATCCTGCTGATGGCGGGGATCTCGCCCAACATCATGCTCTGGGTCGGGCCCTTCACGACCTTCCATTCGGCCTTCGTTCACGCCAATCTGAGCTGGACGCTGGGCCCGTTCAAATACGTGCTGGCGACCCCGGTGTTCCACCGCTGGCATCACACCTCGCTGGAAGAGGGCGGCAATACCAACTTTGCCGGCACCTTCCCGGTCTGGGATATGCTGTTCGGCACCTTCCGAATGCCGGAAGACCGGCTGCCGGACAATTACGGCACGGACGAGCCGGCGATTCCCCACGAGATCACTGGACAATTGGCGTACCCGTTCCGGCAATAATGCCGCGGAGTTTATCGCCTAAATTTGCGGTTCTTTCACATATTGCGGTCAGATTTGCGGGTGTCGGGCGCCGGCTCCGCAGCGTATCGCTTTTGCCGGCTTGTCAACGCCCCGGGGTAGAGTATGTCGTTTAGTTCCCTGCGTACGCGCACGCGCGCGAATTCAAGATTGCGGTCACTGGCGATCGGAATCCTGCTGTGGCCGGCCGCCGCGATGGCCGGGCCCATGACCGCCGACGTCGTCGCGGTCAATGTCGATCAGGCCAAGCTCGTCAAACTCCCCGCCCGCATTGCCACCATCGTCGTCGGAAACCCGCTGATCGCCGACGTAACCCTGCAGTCCGGCGGAATCGTCGTGGTCACCGGCAAGGGCTATGGCGCGACCAATTTCATCGCCATGGACCGCACCGGCGAAGTCCTGGTCGACCGCGTGATTCAGGTCGAAGGCCCGACCGACCAGCTGGTCACGATCTATCGCGGGGTCGAGCGCGAATCCTACTCCTGCATGCCGATTTGCCAGCGGCGCATCACCCTTGGCGACGGCAACGACTACTTCAAATCGGCGATGGATCAGGCCGGCTCGCTCAGCAGCCAGGCCACTGGCACCGCGGCCGCGGCGGGCAAATCCAACTGATCGGCCGGCGCGCTCCGCTTGCCGCCTGATCTCCGATTCGCGGGGCAGTGCACCCACAGGATGGTTAATCCGCGGTTAACGCAGCGGGTCGCCCTGCTGCGATTTGCCGAAACACTTCAACAATCACTTTCAGGTAATTCTCGAAGGGCAATCGTTGCTGCCCGCCTCTTAAGGATTCCGCGATGCCGTCGCCTGCCGCTTCAAGCGCCTCCGCCCGGAAAGTGCTGCGCCGGTTTCGCCGCAGCCGGCGGGGTTCGGTCGCGGTCGAGTTTGCGCTGGTCGCGCCGGTGTTCTTCGCGCTGCTGTTCGCGATCATCGAGATCGCGATCGTGTTCTTCGCCGACCAGACGCTCGAGACCGTCACGCAGGGTTCCGCCCGCTATGTGATGACCGGTCAGGCGCAGAACAATGGTTTCGACCAGACCGCGTTCAAGACTTAGGTCTGCGGGCAGGTTCCCGCGCTCTTCAGCTGCCCCAACCTCTACGTCGACGTGCAGAGCTATCCGGCGTTCAGCAACGTGACCATCAACAGCCAGATCGACGCCGGCAACAATTTCGTCGCGCCCACGAATTATAACCCCGGAGGACCGGGCAGTATCGTGGTGGTGAGGGTGTTCTATCAGTGGCAACTGTACGTCACCGGGTTTGGTTTCAACGTTTCGAATTTGGCCGGCAACAAGAGATTGCTGGCCGCGACGGTGGCGTTCCAGAATGAGCCTTACTGAGGGCCGAACCAAGATGATGACGATGTCGATCTCAAGGATCTGGGTCCGGATGCGGCGTGTTGCCGCGAGCCTGCGCGGCGATTCCTCCGGCGTCGCGGCGACCGAATTCGCCGTGATCGTTCCGCTCATGCTGGTGCTGTTCTTCGGTACCGTCGAGTTTTCATCCGGCGTGGCGGTCGACCGCAAGGTCACGATGATCGCGAGAACCCTGTCCGATTTGACGTCGCAGGCGCCGCCGCCGACGCCGACGACGCCATACTCGATCGTGAACGACGCCTATATGCAAAATGTCTTCACCGCGAGCATTTCGATCCTGACCCCCTACCCGTCGACGCCGGTGAACACCACCATTTCGGAGATCTATGTCGACACCAACAAGGTCGCGAAGATTCAATGGAGCAAGGCTGCGACCGTGGCCACCGGCGCCCAGCAGGCGACGCTGGCGGCGTCGAGTCGCAATGCCGGCGATGTGGTCACAAATCTGGTGCCGGCCGCGCTTCTGGTGAAGCAAACCTATTTGCTGTTCAGCGAGGTGAGTTACCGCTACACGCCCACGATCGGTTACGTGATGTCGCCGTCCGGCGTGGTGCTGGGCGATGTCGCCTATACCAGGCCGCGTCAGGCACTTGCGTGATCTATAACAATCAACCCGTCACGCCCCCCGCCCTCTGTCCACAGACCTGATGCCGAGTGGCCGCGGTCGGGCAGACAAAAAAAGGCCGCGCCAAAGCGCGGCCTTTCACTTTACTTTCGGATCGGATGCTGTGGCGCGAGCCGCAGGAATCCCTTAGCCGGCGGCGCGCAGATTGTCGGCCGACGACTTGCCAGAGCGGCGATCGGCTACGATCTCGTAGCTGATCTTCTGGCCTTCACGCAGCGTTCCAAGGCCGGCGCGCTCCACGGCGCTGATGTGCACGAACACGTCGTTGCCACCGTCATCCGGTTGAATGAAGCCGAAGCCCTTGGTCGCGTTAAACCACTTCACGGTTCCCATGCTCACGGGGGTAGTCCCTTCTCAAGATAGATATACTAGAAACCCGCTTTCGACGGGTTGGTGTGATCGAATTTTTGGAAGGGTCGTCAGCGTCTAAACCGGCTATACCGGTGGATAGCTAATGTCGTCCGGCCGAAAATCGATAGCGTCATATTATTCCAAAGTAGGCCTCAAAACAATCCTGACGTGCGCGATTTTTGCGAGCCAGCGCCATCGCCGGCCGTCGGTCGGCTAGCGCGCAATGACATGTTATCGTCATGCGCGATTTAAAGGCAGCGATCCGGCGTATTCGCGTGAAGAAATCGCGTCAAATCCATAGCGTTTTCGAGCGAAACCTACCCCGCACTTGATGCGGGGTGGGTACCGGTTCGCGTGAAGAAAACGCGTCAAAACAACGACGAAAACCCTGGTTCTGATGCCATCAGGACCAGGGCGCCGGCCGCTATCTGCGGCGGAATTGGCCGCGCGGCGGCGCGCCACGCGGAGCTCCGCCAGCGGCGCCCGGACGCTCGTCCTTGTGACGGAAAATCAGGCGTCCCTTTTCAAGGTCGTAAGGCGACATCTCGATCGTCACCCGATCTCCGGCCAGCGTCTTGATCCGGTTCTTCTTCATTTTGCCGGCCGTGTAGGCGACGATCTCGTGTCCGGCATCGAGTTGCACGCGGTAGCGTGCGTCGGGGAGGATTTCGGTCACCAGTCCTTCGAACTGGATCAGCTCTTCCTTAGCCATGGTTATCTCCAGATCGATCGACGGCTAGCGGGGTCGGTGGGTGCGGTTGGGTTTTGCGTTCGGGCGGCTTTCGCGATGCAAAAAGGCGACGCCTTGCATCCCTTCAGCCTTGCCGCCGCCTTGCGGCGGTGACGACGGACGGTGCGGCTCATGCCGGTTGGCCTCATGCCGGTTGGTTGGCGCGGCGCCATTATTACCACCGCCGCGGCGGTTGCGGCGAGGCCCTTTCGCGCCGGGGGCGGCTTCGTGGCCCCTGGCGGCCTGTACGCGGGGTCCGGATCGCGCGCCGCGATGTTGCGAAGGCGCCGGTGCGGTGTCGCGGTGACCCGGGGTACGGCGGTCTTCCCTCGGCAATGCGATGCGGATCAGCTTTTCGATGTCGCGCAGATAGCCCATTTCTTCGCCGCCTGCGACCAGCGAGATCGCGATCCCCTCGGCGCCGGCGCGCGCGGTGCGGCCGATGCGATGGACGTAGGTCTCGGGGACGTTGGGAAGGTCGAAATTCACCACATGCGAGATGCCGTCGACGTCGATGCCGCGGGCGGCGATGTCGGTGGCGACCAGCGTGCGGATCGCGCCGGAGCGGAACGCCGCCAGCACCCGCTCGCGGTGGTTCTGCGACTTGTTGCCGTGAATGGCGTCGGCGCTGATGCCGGCCCGCTCGAGGCCCTTCACCACCTTGTCGGCGCCGTGCTTGGTGCGGGTGAAGATCAGCGCGCGATCGACCGCCTCCTGCTTCAGGAGCTGCGCCAACAGCGCGGGCTTGGCGGAGTGATCGACCTGGATGATGCGCTGGGTGATGCGCTCGACGGTGGTGGCGGCCGGCGTCACCGCGACGCGCGCCGGATCGCGCAGCATCGCGTCGGCGAGTTCGGCGATATCCTTCGGCATCGTCGCCGAGAAGAACAGCGTCTGCCGCTTGATCGGCGTTTTGGCGACGATCTTCCGGATGTCGTTGATGAAGCCCATGTCGAGCATGCGGTCGGCCTCGTCGAGCACCAGGAACTCGACCTGGCCGAGTTTGAGCCCGTTGCTTTGCACGAGGTCGAGCAGGCGGCCGGGGGTAGCGACCATCACTTCGACGCCCTGCATGATCGAACGGACCTGGCGTCCCATCGGCACGCCGCCGATCGCCAGCGCCGAGGTCAGGCGCATGTGGCGGCCATAGGCGTTGAAGCTGTCGAGGATCTGTCCCGCCAATTCACGGGTCGGTGCGAGTACCAGCACGCGGCAGGCCTTGGGCTGCGGCTTGATGCGGTTTTGCAGAATGCGGTGCAGGATCGGAAGCGCAAACGCCGCGGTCTTGCCGGTGCCGGTCTGGGCGATGCCGACGACGTCGCGGCCGGCGAGCGCCAGCGGGATGGTTTGAGCCTGGATGGGTGTGGGCGTGAGGTAATTCTCTTCCTTGAGTGCACGCGAGATGGGATCGGCGAGGCCGAAATCCTGAAAGGAGGTCAAAAGGTGGGTTCTTTCCATTATAAAAGGCAGGCGCCCGGCCATCTCAGCCAGGAGCGCGCGAGGGTGTCTGAGACACCCGCGTGTTTGGGGCGTCGGTTTTGGTTAGCTGAAGGGGCAAGCCAGAAACCGTTGGACGGGCTCAGAACACGCGGCTCGCAATGACCCGGTGATTCCCTGGGTCGTGGTGGTGATATGGAACACGAACGCGGC
>DATNMT010000593.1:0-10404 GCA_035602495.1 Bradyrhizobium sp. | reverse complement strand
TTGAATGCACCCGGTGCAATCGCGGTGACGTTGATGTTGTCCTTGACCAGTTTGGTCGCCATCCGCCGGGTCAGGTGGATCACCGCAGCTTTGCTCGCGGCATAGGAATAGGTCTCCATCGGGTTGACGAAGATGCCGTCGATCGAGGCGATGTTGATGACCTTGGCCGGCTTCTCGGCGGTCGCTGCCGCGCGCAAGGGTGCTGCCAGCGCCTTGGTCAGGAAGAACGGCGTCTTGACGTTGAGGGTCATCACCTTGTCCCAGCCGCTTTCCGGAAATTCGTCGAAATCAGCGCCCCACGCCGCCCCCGCATTGTTGACGAGAATGTCGAGCTTCGGTTCGCGTTTCTTGATTTCGCCCGCCAGCATCTCGATGCCTGCCATGGTCGAAATATCGATCGGCAGCGCGATGCATTCGCCGCCGTATTCGGCCGCGAGCTCTTTCGCGGTCGCCTCGCAGGGGCCCGCCTTGCGCGCCGTGATGTAGACCTTCGCGGCGCCCTGGGCGAGAAATCCCGCCGCGATCATCTTGCCGATGCCGCGCGATCCTCCCGTCACCAAAGCGATGCGGCCATCGAGCGAAAATAGATTTTTGAACATGCGTTCCTCCCTCGCGTTTTGTCATCTTCTGGGCGCGGGAACGGAGCGAGTCAAGGAATCCTCTTTCGTCGTCCCTGCGAAAGCAGGGACCCATAACCACAGGCGTTGGTTGTTGCAGAAGGCAACTGCGATATCGCCCGAACGAGAAGCCTCGGCGTATGGGTCACTGCTTTCGCAGGGACGACGTGAAAGATTTACGCCGCGTCGATCCTGCGGAAGCCGTTCCACATCGCGGTCGCGGCACCCGAGGTCAAGACCGGCAGGATGCGGGTGTCCTGATAGTTGCCGTTGAGCGAAACCCGCGGCAGCGCGGTCAGGTGACCGGCGCTTTCGGGGAACACCATGCCGGGCCGCGTCGTCACAGCGGTTTTGTATCCGGCCGCGCGGGCAAGGGCGAATTCGCGGCGGCCCGCCGCAAATTTGTCGCCATAGGGATAGGCGAGATGGACGACCGGACGCTGCAGCACGCTTTCAATCCGGGCGCGGCTGTCCGCCATTTCGTGGGCCGCGATCTGCTCGGTCTGCTGCGCCAGATTGCAATGGGTGATCGAGTGCGCGCCGATCGTGACCAGGGGATCGGCGGCGAATGGCTTCAACTCGTCCCAGGACATGCAGAGCTCCCGGCAGATCGCGCCTTCATCGACGCGGTATCGCGCGCACAGCGCCGACATCTCGCGCGCCAGGTCGTGCTCGCCCGGCAACCCGCGCAGCCAGTCGTGCAGACGATCGAAGGCGGCCTGCTTGGCCGCCGCGGTGGAAGCATCGAGACGAGTCGCAGCGTCGCCGATCGCGACTTCGATCGAACTCGCCTTCGCGATCACCGCCTCCAGCGCGATCCACCACAGCCGGCCCGTGCCTTCGGCGAAATCGCTGACCACATGCACGGTCAGCGGTGCGTCAAATTCGCGCATCACCGGCAGCGCGAAATCCCGGTTGTCGCGATAGCCGTCGTCGAGGGTGAAGCAGGCAAACCGCCGTGAAAAATTGCGCTCGATCAGCCGCTGATGCACCTCGTCCATGGTGACGATGTCGATGCTGCGCGAGCGAAGGTGCAATAACATCGCGCGCAGGAAATCGGGTGCGACCTCAAGGTGACGATTGGGCTGGAACTCGGTGTCGCGGCTCGGGCGGACATGGTGCAGCATGAAGATGGCGCCGACACCCGAAAGGATCGGACGCAACAGATTATGCGCTCCGGTGAAGTAAAGCGCACCCAGTCCGGCGCGGATGACGTTGTTGCGAAACTGCTTCATCAGGAATGCATGGCCGGTTCGGGTGCAACTGCGAAATTAGCGGAAAATCGCTGAAGAAACAGTTAGCCGGACCTCCGTCCGCGGACCGGATCGCCCCCTGTTATTTCGGGTTTGACAGCCCCGCAAGGGTTTGTTTTCTCTCTGTTCCCAGACGCACGGGACATCGAATGCACGGAATTTTCAGATGGAGCGGCAAATGGTGGCCGGGCACTGTTCCACTGGTCGTCTTTTGGGCCATCGCGGCCTGGACAAGTACCGCTCCCCTTGAATCCGACCTGGCCGCCCGCTCCACCGCAGCTCTCAAGGATACCGTGCTCGACAAGACCAGGATCGAGGTCGCCGGCCGCGACGTCACCCTTGCCGCGGATGCCTTTTCGGAAGATGGCCGCCGAAGTGCGGTGGCCTCGGTGGAGACCGTACCGGGGGTGCGGCTGGTCAACGACGAAACCCGGCTGGTTCCGGAAGCCAAGCCGTTCGTCTGGTCGGCCGAGCGGGACGTCGCCAGGGTCACGCTCGGCGGCTCCTCGCCGCTGCCGGCCAGCAAGGGCAAGTTGCTTGAGGCGGCCCGCGCGGCGCTCGGCGGTGTCGAGGTGGTCGACCAGATGAATCTGGCGCGCGGCGCGCCGCCGCGTTTCGACAATGCCGCGTTGCTGCTGCTCGACCAGATCGGGAAGCTGAAGGACGGCAAGATCACGATTTCCGACACCAATATCAGCCTGTCCGGCATGGCGCACGATCTCGGCGGTCGCGAAGCGATCGCGGCGGCGCTGAAGAATCTCCCTGAAGGATTTTCGGTCGCCGCCAATGAGATCAAGGCGCCGCCTTACGTGTTTCAGGCCTACAAGGATCCGGTGGCGTCGACGGTGACGCTGACCGGCTATGTGCCCGACAACAACGTCCATGCGGCGATCGCGGCGGCTGCGGGACGAAAGTTCTTCAGCGAGAAGGTGGTCGACAATCTCAAGGCCTCTGTCGGAGCGCCCTCCGGATTTGCCGGCGCCGTGGTGCCGGCGCTGGGCGCGCTGTCGCGGCTCTCGACCGGCACGCTGGTGGTGGCCGATCGGGAAGCGAAACTCTCCGGCGATGCCCTTTACGACGCGGCAGTGGCGCAGATCCGCGCCAGCCTGGCTAAGGATTTCCCGCCAAGCTGGCAGGTCAAGGCCGACATTTCGGTCAAGCCCGCGGCTGCTCCGGTCGATCCCACCGTATGTCAGCAGCTGTTTTCGGATTTGCTGGCGAAGGGAAAAATCCGCTTCGAATCCGGGCGCGCCTCCATCGATCCGGATTCCGCGGGCCTGCTCGACCGCCTGATCGAAATCGCGATGCGTTGCCCGACCGCCGATATCGAGATCGCCGGACATACCGATTCCGATGGCGAGGATGCCTTCAACCAGGCGCTGTCCGAGAAGCGCGCCCAGGCCGTAGCCGATTACCTGGTAAAAGCGGGCTTGCCGGCGAACCGGTTCACGGCGACGGGCTATGGCAGCTCGCAGCCGGTCGCGTCAAACGATACCGACGAAGGCAAGGCGCAAAACCGCCGCATCGATTTCCTGGTGAGGTAGCGCGATGGCATATCTGGTGACATTTCATTGGGGCTGGTTGTTGGCCTCAGGCCTGCTCGGCCTGGCGATGGGCTGGGTCGCGGTGGTTCATCGCGGCCGCGGCGTATCGAAGCGCACCTCGCGGTGGCTCGCGGCGCTGGCGGCAGCGCTGGTAGCAGCCGCGCTGGCGCGCGTGATCCCCGGCCGTCCCGGCTACTGGCTCGATCTCGGTCTGGTCATGTTTGCCATCTATCTGTTCGGCTGCGCGGCCGGATCGTGGCTGCGCGACTGGGTGCTCGCGCGCAACGCCAAGGCCGCCTGAGAATTCGAGCAGCAGCTGGCGCATTGGTTCAATCACCAGACCCATCACCGCGGCCAGGTGCATGCCCTGCTGACCGGCCTGGTCGGCAAGGCGCCGGAACTCGATCCGTTGTTTTTCCAGCGATTATCGGTCAAGACGGCCGGATGATTTCACGAAAACTTCACCGCTGCCGCGCAGGGTTGGGCGTTCGCCCTTTGACACCGGTGGCGCGAATGAAGCAAAACTGTGCTGGTGTGACGAATTGCCCCTAATATATTGAAGGAGCGCGTATTATTCACATCAGGCGAATTCCACTCCGGATCAAAACGCGCTACCACGTCATGCCAGGGAGCAAGCGTGGCGCCGGCAATGATCGATCGGGCGCCGCCGTCGCCGGATCGCAATTCGAGGTCTAGATGCTGGAAGCAATACGCAGGGCGATCTCGTTGCTGCGCCAGAGGCAAATCCTGCACAGGGTGGGTGTCGCCATCAGCGTCACGGTGATCGGGATTGCCTGCTATGTGCTCTACCACATGCTCCGGGGCATCAACGTCGACGAGGTGGTCGAGGCCATCAAGCAGACCGAGCCGACTTCGATCGCGCTGGCGGCGTTGTTCGTCGCCGCGGGCTATTTCACGCTGACCTTCTATGACTGGTTCGCGGTTCGCGCGATCAACCGCGGCGATATTCCCTACCGCGTCAATGCGCTCGCCGCCTTCACCAGCTACTCGATCGGCCACAATGTCGGCGCCAGCGTCTTCACCGGCGGCGCGGTGCGCTATCGGATCTATTCCGCCTGGGGGCTGAACGCGATCGATGTCGCCAAGATCTGCTTCCTGGCCGGCCTGACGTTCTGGCTCGGCAATGCCGCCGTGCTGGGACTGGGGATTGCCTATCATCCGGAAGCCGCTGCAGCGATCGATCAGCTGCCGGTCTGGCTGAACCGGGTGGTCGCGGTTCTGATCATATTGGGATTGGTGACCTATGTGGTGTGGGTCTGGATGCAGCCGCGATCGGTCGGCCGCGGGCCCTGGACCGTGGTGTTGCCGGGCGGCCCGCTGACGCTGCTGCAGATCGCGATCGGAATAGTCGATCTCGGCTTTTGCGCGCTGGCGATGTACGTGCTGGTCCCCGACGAGCCCAATCTCGGCTTCATCGTGGTCGCGGTGATCTTCGTCTCGGCGACGCTGCTTGGCTTCGCCAGCCACTCCCCCGGCGGGCTCGGGGTGTTCGACGCCGCCATGCTGGTCGGGCTGTGGCAGATGGACCGGGAAGACCTGCTGGCCGGAATGCTGCTGTTTCGCGTCCTCTATTATATTGCCCCATTTGTCATATCTGTAATCTTGCTGACGTTTCGGGAGGTTATACTGGGCTCGCGCATCAAGCCCCCGGGCGGGGCGACGCCGGGACTTGATGCCGAGCCGACGCGCGAAGCCGCCTATGTGCGAAAGCGGGGCGACACTGGCGTCTGACGAACAGGAAGCATGATCCGGAAAAGCGTGCACCGGTGTTCCGAAAAGATCATGCTCGGAGATCAATTCATGATCCGGTTCATTTAATCGGTTTCGAGGACCCCTACCGGGAGAGAGCGGCCCGATGGCCATTGACGCCCCCCATTCTTCGACGTCGTTCTTTTCGCCGTGGCCGGACCGGTTGCGGCATTCGGCGATTATCCTGCTGACCGCGGGGCTCGCGCTCGCATTCCTGGTCGGGTTCGGCGAACTGTCGCCGCTGCGCGCCGCCGCGGTATTTGCCTGCATCGCCGCCGCCGCCCTGGTGCCGTGGCGACTGCACAACGTCGTCACTTCCCGTGAAGATGTCCGCGGGGTCAACCCGGTCGAAACCGCCGCGGTCAGCGCCGTGGTGGCCGGCATGCCGGATCCGGCGGTGCTGCTCGACCGCGCCGGCCGCGTCATTCACCTCAATGCGGCGGCGGCCCAGTTGGCGCCGGCGCTGCGCAAGAACGAACTCGCCCAGTTCGCGCTGCGCTCGCCCGAGATCATCACCGCGCTGCGCGAAGCCATCGCTACCACCGAAACAAGACGCGCCACCTATCTCGATCACGTGCCGGTCGATCGCTGGATGGAGCTGATCATCACGCCGGTGCCGGTGCCGACGGCGTTCGGCGGCACCGAGAAATGCATGCTGATGACCTTCCACGACCAGACGCCGCTGCGCCGGGTCGAGGAAATGCGCGCCGACTTCGTCGCCAATGCCAGCCATGAATTGCGCACGCCGCTGGCCGCGCTGTCGGGCTTCATCGATACGCTGCAGGGGCCGGCCAAGGACGACGCCAAGGCGCGCGAGCGCTTCCTCGGCATCATGCACACCCAGGCAACCCGCATGGCCCGGCTGATCGACGACCTGTTGTCGCTGTCGCGGGTCGAACTGTCCGCCCATGTCCGCCCCGACACGCTGGTGGATATCGTGCCGATCATCCGGCAGGTCGCCGACGGGCTGGAGCCGCTGGCGCGGGAACGTCAGGTCGCGATCGATATCGCGTTGCCGGACCCGCCGGTCCTGATCGCCGGCGACCGCGAGGAACTGCTGCGGCTGTTCGAGAACCTGATCGAGAACGCGCTGAAATACGGCGCCTCCGGCGGCAAGGTGATCGTCTCGCTGAGTCAGGCGATGTCGGGGGATGGTCTTCCGGAAGTCCGTGTCATAGTGCGCGATTTCGGCCCCGGCATCGCGCCCGAGCACCTGCCACGGCTCACCGAGCGGTTCTACCGGGTGGATGTCGGCGACAGCCGCGCGCAGGGCGGCACGGGGCTGGGGTTATCGCTGGTGAAACATATTGTTAACCGTCATCGCGGCCGGCTTTTGATCGAAAGCGTGCCTAAAAATGGCGCTATTTTTACCGCCTGTTTTCCCCAGGCGAAGACCCCCGCATCAGCCTAAAGTATAACCATTCCAATTGCTTAGTGGCGTCATCCAGCTGTCATGAAACCTTCGTAAAAGCAGCATCGACCGCCCGTAGACGGGGCGGCGTGAGCGCGATCGGGCGCGTCCGGCGCTTCGCTCACCAATGGAGACCAGCAAATGAATTTCATGAAAACGATCGTCGCTGCCGGCCTGGTCGCCGCATCGACGTCGGCGTTCGCTGCTGACATTACCGGAGCGGGCTCGACCTTTATCTTTCCCGTCCTTTCCAAATGGGCGGATGCCTACAAGAAGGAATCCGGCGCTGGTGTGAACTACCAGTCAATCGGTTCGGGCGCTGGTATCAAGCAGATCGAGGCCAAGACCGTGACGTTCGGCGCGACCGATATGCCGCTGACTGTCGCGCAGCTCGAGAAGGACGGCCTGGCGCAATGGCCGATGATCATGGGCGCGATCGTGCCGGTGGTGAACATCGAGGGCGTGAAGGCCGGCGACATGACGCTCGATGGCGACACACTTGCCAAGATTTACCTGGGCACCATCACCAAATGGGATGATCCCGCGATCAAGAAGCTCAATCCGAAAGTCAGTCTGCCGTCGTCCGCGATCGCCGTCGTTCACCGTGCCGACGGTTCAGGCACGACCTTCAACTTCACCGACTACCTTTCGAAAGTCAGCGCCGATTGGAAATCGAAGGTCGGCTCCGGAACCGCGGTCGAATGGCCCGCAGGCGTCGGCGCCAAGGGCAACGAAGGCGTCTCCGGCAACGTCGGCCAGACCAAGAACTCGATCGGTTACGTCGAATATGCTTACGCCAAGCAGAACAAGCTGACCTACACCGCGCTGATCAACAGGGCTGGAAAAACCGTGGAGCCGACCGACGAAGGCTTCAAGGCGGCGGCCGCCAATGCCGACTGGACGCACGCGCCGGGTTACTACCTGATCCTCACCGACCAGCCGGGCGACAAGTCCTGGCCGATCGTGGCTTCGACCTTCGTGCTGATGCACAAGGATGCGGCCGACAAGGCGGCGTCCGCCGAGGCGGTCAAGTTCTTCAAGTTCGCCTTCGAGAAGGGCAACAAGATGGCCGAAGACCTCGACTACATTCCGATGCCGGACTCGGTGGTGAAGCTGATCGAGAAGACATGGTCGGCGGATATCAAGAGCTGAGAAATCTCCCGTTCCGGACGCGGTGCAGCGCCGTTCGCGCTGCGCCGCAGAGCCGGGACCGACGCGTACCAAATAAAATGCCTCCGGATCGGCAGTGTACCTCTGGCGCGGCTGGCGCCATATCCGGGGCACGAGCCCGCTCAAAGAGCCGGAGCAAGACGGTATAGGGGATTGGCGTGGCAGACATGGCCGTTCAGAGCGATGTAATGGAAGCCAGTGGGCCCTACGATCGCGCCAAGGCGCTCAGCGCCTTCAGGCTCGGTGATGTCACGTTCTACTGGATCACCCGGGCCTGCGCGATCTCGGTGCTGCTGATCCTCGGCGGCATTATCCTCTCCCTGATCGCCGGTGCCTGGCCGGCAATCCGGGCCTTCGGATTCTCATTCCTGTTGACGGCGCGGTGGGCGCCGTCGGCCGATCCGCCGGTGCTTGGCGCGCTCGGCCCGCTCTACGGCACCATAGTGACCTCGGTGATCGCGATGATCGTCGCCATTCCGGTCGGCCTCGGTATTGCGATTTTCCTCACCGAACTCTGTCCACAATGGCTGCGCCGTCCGATCGGGATCGCCATCGAACTGCTCGCGGGCATTCCCTCGATCATTTACGGCATGTGGGGCTTCTTCGTCCTGGGTCCGTTCCTGGCCAATAATTTTCAGCCGTTCATGATCGACGTGTTCGCCAATGTTCCGGTGCTCGGCACCGTGTTCGCAGGCCCGCCCTCCTATCTCAGCCTGTTCAACGCCGCGCTGATCCTCGCCATCATGGTTTTGCCGTTCATCACCGCGATCTCGGTCGACGTGTTCAAGACCGTGCCGCCGGTCCTGAAGGAAGCGGCCTACGGCGTCGGCTGCACCACCTGGGAAGTGGTGCGCAACGTAGTGATCCCCTACACCCGCGTCGGCGTCATCGGCGGCATCATGCTGGCGCTCGGCCGCGCGCTCGGCGAGACCATGGCGGTGACCTTCATCATCGGCAATGCGTTCCGCATCAACGGTTCGGTATTCTCTCCGGGCACCACGATCTCGGCGGCGATCGCCTCCGAATTTGCCGAAAGCGACGGCCTGCACCAGTCCGGCCTGATCCTGCTCGGCCTGCTGCTGTTCGTGCTGACGTTCTTCGTGCTGGCGGCGGCGCGGATGATGCTGCTGCATCTGGAAAAGAAGGCGGGGAATTGATGCCATGAACCCGATTTATTCGCGCCGGCGCCGCCGCGACATCATGGTACGAGGGCTTTGCTTCGCCGCGGCGCTGTTCGGCGTGACCTGGCTGGCGCTGATCCTGTTCACGCTGCTCTACAACGGCCTTGCCGGCCTCAACCTCGAGGTCTTCACCCAGAACACCCCGCCGCCGGGATCGAACGAGGGCGGCCTGCGCAACGCCATCGTCGGCTCCATCATCATGACCGGGATCGGAGTCGGCATCGGCGCGCCGCTCGGCCTGTTCGCCGGCACCTATCTCGCCGAATACGGCCGCAACGACCGCCTCACCTCGGTGATCCGCTTCATCAACGACATCCTGTTGAGCGCGCCGTCGATCATCATCGGTCTGTTCATCTACGGCGCCGTGGTGGTGCCGATGGGCGGGTTTTCGGCATTCGCGGGCTCGCTGGCGCTTGCCGTGATCGTCATTCCCGTGGTGCTGCGCACCACCGAGGACATGCTGCTGCTGGTGCCTAATCCGCTGCGCGAGGCGGCCAGCGCGCTCGGCCTGCCGCGCTCGCTCGTCATCAAGCGGATCGCTTACCGCGCGGCACGTTCCGGCCTCATCACCGGTGTGCTGCTGGCGACCGCCCGCGTCGCCGGCGAGACCGCGCCCTTGCTGTTTACCGCGCTCTCCAACCAGTTCTTCAGCCTCGATCTTACCAAGACCATGGCCAACCTGCCGGTGACCATCAACAACTTCGTGCAAAGCCCCTACGCCTACTGGAAGCAGCTGGCCTGGAGCGGGGCCTTGCTCATCACCTTGACCGTGCTCACCCTGAATATCGGTGCGCGCATTCTTGGCGCCGAGAGGACACCAAAATGAACGATCTTTCCGTATCGATGAGCACCGCCGGCGGACCTGCTCCCTCAGTGGCGTTACCCGAGGCTGCGGCCAAGGTGACCGCGCGCGGCCTGAACTTCTTCTATGGCGAAAACCATGCGCTGAAGAACATCAACCTCACGCTCGGCACCCACCGCGTCACCGCTTTCATCGGGCCGTCCGGTTGCGGCAAGTCGACCCTGCTGCGGATTTTCAACCGGATGTACGACCTCTATCCGGGACAGCGCGCCACCGGGCAGTTGATGCTCGACCAGACCAACGTTCTCGATCCCAAGCTCGATCTCAATCTGCTGCGCGCCCGCGTCGGCATGGTGTTCCAGAAGCCGACGCCGTTCCCGATGACGATCTACGAGAACATCGCCTTCGGCATCCGGCTCTACGAGAAGATTTCCAAGTCGGAGATGGACGGCCGGGTCGAAAAGGCGCTGCGCGGCGGCGCGCTGTGGAACGAGGTCAAGGACAAGCTCAACGCCTCTGGTCTCAGCCTGTCCGGCGGCCAGCAGCAGCGCCTCTGCATCGCCCGCACGGTCGCGGTGCGGCCCGAGGTGATCCTGTTCGACGAACCCTGCTCGGCGCTCGATCCGATCTCGACGGCCAAGGTCGAGGAACTGATC
>DATNMT010000577.1:0-3598 GCA_035602495.1 Bradyrhizobium sp. | reverse complement strand
CGGCCAGTCGTCGGTCGGCACGGCGGATTCCGGATAGGCCTGCGAGAAATAGTCGGAAACGTCGGTAAAGCCGATCGCGGCAAACGCGTTCGCATCGGGCATGGTCACGGCCCGGCCCTTGCTCACGACGAAGGCGGTGGTTTTGGCGTAGTCATAGCGCACCCGCACCGCGAGCGGCTTCCCGGCGCCGGGCAGCTCGCGCATGATCTTCGACAGCTTGAACCCGAGCGCGTCGTTGACCAGCGTGAACGAGATCGACAGCACGCCGTTCGGCTTCAATAGCCTGAACGCCTCGGCGATGCCTTCGCGGGTATAGACATAGGAATCCACCCGCAGGTTGGAGGCGTGGCTCAGCGCGGTGTGCGAATCCAGCACGCCGTAGACGATCAGGTCGTATTGCTGGTCGGCGGTGCGGAAAAAGTTGCGCGCGTCGTTGATCGACAGATTGACGCGGGGATCGTCGTACGGGTGCTCGGGATGGTACTTCTTGCCGAGGAACGCGATGGCCGGATCGATTTCAATGGCGTCGACATGGGCGGCGCCCATCCGCAACGCGGTTGCCACATCGTTGCCGCTGCCGGCGCCGACGATGGCGACGCGTTCCGGCCCCTTCTTGAAATTGTACGGGAACTCGTAATAGGCGCGAACGTAGCGCTCCGCGTCGGTTTCCTCGCCGCGCTTGTTGTCGGCGAAATTATAGACCTTCTGGTAGTAGCTGCCGCCTGAGAGGATCTGCATCAGCCCGTCGGCCTTGGCGGTGCGCTCCAGCAATTGATACGGCGAGTAGATCCGCTGCGTCTCCGGCTGCACCGGCCAGGCCAGGATCGCGAGTAGCACGCAGAAGCTCGCAATGCCGACCGAGAGGAATTCATCGCGCGACAGCACGAACAGCAACAGCACGCCGCCGGCCACCGCGAACCAGATCACCGGCGGCGTCCAGTACAGGCTCATCACGAACAGCGCGATGACGCCTAGGATGCTGCCGCCGAGGTTGAGGCTATAGGCGTTGAGCGAATTCGAGGAGTGCAGCAGCTTGCCGCAAAGCTGGCCCACCGGATAGCAGATGCAGGCGCAGACGATGAAACTCGCCCCGAGCAGGAAGTAGACCGGCAGGTCGAAGGTCGAGAGCCAGCCGATCGAGAAGATCAAATAGGCCGCGCCGGTATCGTAGCGCAACAGCGTGATGACGCCGACGAACAGCGCCAGCATCGGCAACACCAGCGCCGGCGCGCACGGTTGCCGTTCCGCCACCGCGTAACCCGCGCCAAGCCCGAGGAAGCAGGCCAGCATCGTGAAATTCTTGTAGAAGGAGTAGACCGGGAACACCGACGCGAGCCAGCGGATCAGCACCAGCTCCAACAGCAGGCTGAGCATCGTCACCAGCACGATCAACCTGATCTTGGTCCTGGTGCTCAATGTCGCGTAATCGACCTCGAAGCTTGCGCCCATCAGCCGGACCTGGCTATCCAGCGGCTCGTCGATCCAGCCCCAGCGGAACAGGACGCCCACCGCAACCAGCCCCAGCACGATCCGGAGCAGCCCGGCCGCCTGTGCCGCGGCGCCGGCGCTTTCGGGCTGGAACAGGCCGTACACCGCGATCGCCGTGTAGACGGACAACAGGCCGCTCAGCGACAGGCAGAAGATGCGAACCAGGCTGCGATTGGGATTATGGGCGGAATTCATCATGGGCCGGACCGGGAGCGTTGGTGGGACGATGCGCTCCCGCGTCAGCCGATCGTGAATTTCACGAGATGGCTCGTGACCATGGGTTTCACGGAAGCGTCAGCGTGCGTCAGTGCGGCAGACTAGGCAGCTTTGCTTAAGAGCCTGTTACCGGCCGGGCGATGCGAAACGACACTCCGTCACGATCTTTATGGCGACTTAACATCCGGCCGCAAAACGTTGACTTGCCTCGCCTATTGCTGGCCTGCCGTATTGAAGCGGGAAAGGTCGCAATCCGGCTCGGCATAGTGCGTCCGGCGAAGCCCTTCCCGGTCCTCAACGACTGTCGGCCGGCAACGCGCCAGCCAGGCGGCGCGCGCCTCCGCTTCGGCCTTCTCCTGCTCCGGCGTGAGCGGGGGGACCGCGGCAATGACGCTGCTGCCGTTGACGCCGAAATTGGCCGGTGGAGTAGGAGCTGCGGGAGCTCCCGCGGTTCCAGCCGCCGCTTGGGCTTTTGCAGCGGCGGCGGCAGCCGCGGCCGCGGCAGCCGCTGCGCGTCCATGATCCATCGCGAATGAATTGTCCTGCGCAGGCGCGGCTTTCGCGGGCGCGGCTTGCTCCGGCGGGGTTTGCTCCGGCGGCGTTTGCGCTGACGCCGCGGAGATACCGGCCGCGGCGAACAACAGGACGGCTGCAATGATACGCATGTCGACAGGCCCCGCAACTGCACCAGCTGACATTATCAGCCTTCAAATCTTGAAGATGTGTAAAGCGGGCCAGTTACCGCCTTCGCAACCAGATGCCTCGAATTCTAACGAAGCACTTGGGACCTCCGACTTTCTTGTGCTTGACCTAGCCTTCACGCACCCGTTTCGACATGTCGGGTGACGGCGCCCTCGCCTTCGTGCCAGATATGGCTAATCAAAAAGGGAGGAACGTAATGCAAGGTCCCGAGGACGACGCCGGTTTGGCCGGCAAGGTCGCCATCGTCAGCGGTGGCGGCGCTGCGGGCGACGGCATCGGCAACGGCCGGGCCGCGGCGATTTTGCTGGCGCGCGCCGGCGTCAAGGTCGTGGTGGCCGATCTCGATCTCGGGCTTGCCGAGCGCACGGCCGAAATGATCGCGGCCGAGGGCGGCACGGCGGCGGCGCTGGCCTGCGACGTCACCCGGGAAGCCGAATGCAAGCGGCTGGTCGAGGCCGCGGTCGAGCGCTGGGGCCGGCTCGACTTCCTCGACAACAATGTCGGCATCGGCAGCCGCGGCAGCGTCGTCGACGAGAAGCCCGAGGAATATCGGCGCGTGATGCAGGTCAACGTCGAGACCATGTTCCTGCTCTCGAAATACGCCATTCCCGCCATGATCCGGACCGCCAAGGGCGGCGCCATCGTCAATATTTCCTCGATCTCGGCGCTGCGGCCGCGCGGGCTGACCACCTACACGACCTCGAAGGCCGCGGTGATCGGATTGACCCAGGCGATGGCGGTCGATCACGGCCGCGACCATATCCGGGTCAACTGCATCTGCCCGGGTCCGATGTACACGCCGATGGTCTACGCCCGCGGCAACGGCATGAGCGAGGCCGCCCGCGCCCAGCGCGCCAATGCCTCGGTGCTGAAGACCGAAGGCACCGGCTGGGACGTCGGCCACGCCGTAAAATTCCTGCTCAGCGACCACGCCCGTTACATCACCGGCCAGGTGCTGGTGGTCGACGGCGGCGTCACGCTGCAAGGTCCGGAACGCGATTCACGAGATCGCTGATCGCGCCGAATTCGCTTTCAGAAATTCACGCGGTTTGAGATGGCGCCATCGACGACCAGGTTCGAGCCGGTCGTAAACGAAGACGCCGGGCTCGCCAGGAACACGGCCGCGTTCGCGATCTCCTGCGGCGTCGCCATGCGGCCGGTTGGATTGCGCGCCAGCGCATCCTCGTATCGC
>DATNMT010000572.1:0-15309 GCA_035602495.1 Bradyrhizobium sp. | reverse complement strand
GGAAAAGAAGCAACTGCAGGCGTTCCTGGCCGGGATGCCGTTCAAGGTGCCGCTCGACGCCCGCGTCTCCGACATTTCCGCCGGCGAGCGGCAGAAATGCGAAATCCTCAAGCAGCTTTATCTCAAGCGCCGCTTCCTGATCCTGGACGAGCCGACCTCGGTGCTGACGCCGGGCGAGGCCGATGAAGTGCTGGGCATGCTGCGCGGCATGGTCGTCAACGACGGCCTGACCATCCTGATGATCACCCACAAATTCCGCGAGGTGATGGCGTTCGCCGACGAGGTCACGATCCTTCGCCGCGGCAAGCTCGCCGGCCACGGCAAGGTTGCCGATCTCACCCCCGACAGCATGGCCCGCATGATGATCGGCGCGGAGGAACTCACCATTCAGCCGGGCCGGGTCGGCGAAGTGGGCGCGGCCCGTCTCGAACTGACAAAACTCAACGCGCTCGACGACGCGGGCGCGGTCGCGGTCCGCGACGTCTCGCTTGCCGTCCGTGGCGGCGAAATCGTCGGCATCGCCGGGGTCTCCGGCAACGGCCAGCGCCAGCTGGTCGAGGTGCTGGCCGGTCAGCGACAGGCCGAAAGCGGCGAAATCCGCGTCGCCGGCGACCTCTACCACGCGCATCGCGAGGAAATGCGCCGGCACAAGATGTCGCTGTTGCCGGAAGAGCCGCTGAAGAACGCGTGCGTCGGAGGCATGAGCGTTGCCGACAACATCGCCTTCCGCGAATTCGACCGCGCGCCGTTCGCCAGCGGCGGCTGGTGGCTCAACCGCGCGGCGTTTCGCGATGACGCCGAGAGGAAGATCGCGCAATACAGGATCAAGACCCGCACGCCGGATACGCCGATCGCCGCGCTGTCGGGTGGCAACGTGCAGCGCGCCGTGCTGGCGCGCGAGCTTGGCGGCGACGTCGAGGTTCTGATCGCCGCCAATCCCTGCTTCGGTCTGGATTTCGCCGCGGTGGCGCAAATCCATGCCGAGATCATGGCCGCGCGGAACCGCGGCGCCGCCGTGCTGCTGGTGAGCGAGGATCTCGACGAGCTGTTGGAGTTGTCGGACCGCCTGATGGTGATGTTTCACGGCCGGTTGGTCTATGAGGCCCGAGCCAGCGAAGCCGACCTCACCGAAATCGGCCGGCACATGGCGGGGCACTGAACCGCTCCATTATTTTTGACGCGTTTTCTTCACGCGAACCGGGATCCACTTCGCTCGAAAACGCTATGACTTGCCTATCGCAATCGCCGTCTGCATGATGCGCCGGCGATAGGCGCGGCGAGGACAGCATTGTGGGCATGAGCATTTCCGAACTGGACGAACTGTTCCTGCGCCGGTCGTTCGATGTCGCCCGCCGCGCCATGACCCATGGCAATCATCCGTTCGGCGCCATCCTTGTCGACCAGCATCGCAACGTGCTGCTCGAGGTCGAGAACGGCTATATGCCCGCGCATGACGGCACCGCGCATGCCGAGCGCCTGCTGGCGACGCAGGCGTGCACGACGCTGGGCGCGGATGTGCTGAAAGGGGCAACGCTCTATTCGTCCGCCGAACCCTGCGCGATGTGCGCCGGCGCGATCTACTGGGCGGGAATTGGCCGCCTGGTCTACGGCCTGAGTGAGCATCGGTTGCGCGCCGTCACCGGCAATCACCCGGAAAACCCCACGCTCGACCTGCCCTGCCGCGAAGTTTTCAGGAGCGGACAGCGACCAACCGAGGTGATCGGGCCTTTGCTCGAGGACGAGGCCGAAGCCCTGCACGAAGGCGTCTGGAACAAATAGCCGCCGATAGCTCGCGTCGACGAAACGAAAATGGCGCCGCGGGGTAATCGCGGCGCCATCGTCTTCACCTGGAGAACGATCAGGCGGTTTAGAACTTCACCGTGATGCCGGCATAGGCGGATGATTCGGTGCAGGAGCCGTTGCTCACGGTAACGCCGCCCACAACGGCCGTGCAGGCAAAGGCGCGGGTGTGATCGAGGCCGAACTTGTTCTGCCAGTAGCGGTACGCCACCCAGACATCAACGAAGTGGCTGTATTTCGGGCCCCATACCGCCTTCGAGGCGTCGAACGTCAATCGGATCGGCTCCGAGTTGAATTCGACCGCGGTATTGAAAACAGCGTTCGCCGGATTGAACGGCAGCGGTTCGGTGTCCGTGCCCTTCTTGCCATACCAGGCCAAGCGGCCGCTGATCGAGAAGAACTGCATGTTTTCGGGGAAGAAGCCCAGATCCATGTAGTAATTGGTTTCCACCGCCCAGGTCGGCTTGAAGGAGGTGTTGCCGTCGAACAAGCAGGTCAGGCCCGGAATCGGGCCGGTAAAGCCGCTGTTGCACTGGGCGAACGAGTTGTGGTTGTAGAACTCCCAGTACACCAATGGAGCGACGTTGAAGTAGCCCTTGTAGGGAAGATCGAACTGGAACTGCAGACCGCCGACCACGTCGCGCTTGGCAGCGCCAAAGAACCGGTTCTCGGCGTTGGCGTCCATGCCGACTTCAAACGAGATGTTGTGTAGCGGCCCCATCGTAAAGGCATGAGTGTTGAAGATCTCGTTCCAGCCAAAGGTCGAGCGGAACAAGCCGTAGATTTCGCTCGCACCCGCGCAGCTAGCCGCGGCGAAGGTGACACTGAGGCCGGCGTTGATGCACGGCGCAGCCGGGTCGTTGTGATCCGACTTGAACAGCGAAATGGTGAAGAAGTTGGTGCCGTAGGCCCACGCATCGAAGTGGGTGAACGAATAGACCTGCTTTGCGGTCTTGGCGTTGATCGTGCCGTTCGGGTTCACCGTAAACATGCCGGGCTGCGCGGCAGTGAAGATGTACGAGTAGGTCACCCGGTCGTCGATCACGAAGAAGAATGGCAGGTCGGGGACCGGCTTTGCCTTGGCCTTGACCGGCAAGTCGGCGGCGCTGGCGAAGCCAGTTGGCGCGAAAAGCATGGCAAATGACAGCGCCGCTGCTGCAATTGCTCCGTGACGATATGACATTTGGATTACCCCCAAGTTGACGACCGCGGATTAAGGCCCTTGAGGCGACACTTGCGCTGTTCGCAAACCGTGAGAAGCCTCAACTTTCTCCAAGGCCTGCCAAAAAATTCATCAAGAGTGACCGGCACTTCACGACTTCGTGTGCTGTCCATCGTGATTGCTGAAGCACGCTGGTTGACCTGAACGTCAAGGAGGGATTTGAGCAAACGCTTGATTTTCTTAACTTTTTGTTATCATTTTTCGCGGTGCAACAGTCGAGGAAATTGACGTGGATCGGCATCCGCGGCGCTCGCATACAATCCAATGATGCTGCTCATTATCGCAGCAGGACTGACTAGGCCCTACGGAATTTGTCTCGACCGTCACAATTTTGCAACAGGAGTTGTGCTCATTCGCCCAAGGTGCAAGCTCGTGTCGGTCGCTGCGAAGATAACCGCGGCGGAAAGGCCAAGCCAACGGGCAGGGAATCACCAAATCGCCGCTTGCCGAAGAGTTGGGCAAACGCTGGCGCTTTTTCCCTACTTACGCGAAGGTTCAAACTAGCCCAGTATTGAGGCAGCAGTTCCTCGCTTCCCCGCGTGACAACGAATGTTAGATTCGACGCATGCCGGCCTGCGTTCCGGCGAAACGCCGTTGCTTCGGACGGTCGGGTTGACCAAGCGCTACGGCAATTTTCTCGCCAACGACGCCATCGATATCGATATCTGGCCGCGCCAAATCCATGCCCTGCTCGGCGAGAACGGCGCGGGCAAATCGACGCTGGTCAAAGCCATCTACGGATTGATCCAGCCCAGTGAGGGCGAGATGCGCTGGCAGGGGGAGACGATGGTTCTCTCCGGACCGTCGGAAGCCCGCGGTCGCGGCATCGGCATGGTGTTCCAGCATTTCTCGCTGTTCGACAATCTCACCGTGGCCGAAAACGTGGCGCTGGGCCTCGACGGCAAGGAGTCGTTCAAGGACATGTCGGCGCGGCTTCAGGAAGTGTCCAATGTCTACGGGCTTCCGCTCGATCCGAAGCGCGAAGTGTGGCAGCTGTCGGTCGGCGAGCGTCAGCGCATCGAGATCGTCCGGGCGCTGATGCAAAATCCCAAATTCCTGATCCTCGACGAACCGACCGCGGTGCTGACCCCGCAGGAGGCCGATCAGTTGTTCACCGTGCTGGAGCGGCTGAAGGCCGAGGGCCGCGCCATCCTCTACATCAGCCACAAACTGGAAGAGGTGAAACGGCTGTGCGACACCGCCACCATCCTGCGCGGCGGCAAGAAGGTCGCAACCTGCAACCCGCAACTGGAGACCGCGGCCTCACTGGCGCGCATGATGGTCGGCGCCGACGTCAAGGAAGTCAAAGCTGCCGCCGGCCGGCAAACAACGGTGCCGCGCCTCGTCGTCAACGATCTCAGTCTCGAGCCCGACGATCCGCACGGCGTGCGGCTCGAACATATTTCGCTCAAGCTCAAGGGTGGTGAAATCTTCGGCATCGCCGGCGTCGCCGGCAATGGTCAGGACGAACTCTTCGCGGCGCTTTCCGGCGAGCGGCTGGCCCAGGATCCCGGCACGATCGTGATCGACGGCGTCGCTGCGGGACACCTTTCCATTACCCGCCGGCGCAGGCTTGGCGCGGCGTTCGTTCCCGAAGAGCGGCTCGGTCACGGCACCGCGCCGCGCATGAAACTTTCCGAGAATGCGCTGCTGACCGGCCACGCCGCCAGCGGCATGGTCCAGCACGGATTCATCAACACCGCCGCGACGCTAAGGACGGTCGACCAAACCACCGCAACATTCGATGTACGCAAGGCCAAGCGCGATCCCGAGGCCGCGAGCCTGTCCGGCGGCAATTTGCAAAAATTCATCGTCGGCCGCGAAATCCTGCGTAACCCCGCGGTACTGGTGGTGAGCCAGCCGACCTGGGGCGTCGACGCCGGCGCGGCCGCGGTGATCCGGCAGGCGCTGCTCGATCTCGCCGCCGGCGGCGCCGCCGTGCTGGTGACGAGCCAGGACCTCGATGAACTCGCCGAGATCGCCGACCGGATCGCCGTCATGTTCCACGGCCACCTCTCGGCGCCGCTTCTGACCGCCGACGCCAGCCGCGAGAAACTCGGCCTGCTGATGGGCGGAAGCAGTCTGGACCAGAGGGAAGCTGCGCATGCAGTTGGTGCTTGAAAAGCGGGCCGAGCGATCCCACACGATCGCGCTGGTCTCGCCGCTGATCGCGATCGGTCTGACGATCGTGACCATGAGCATCCTGTTTGCGATTCTCGGCAAGAATCCGATTTCCGCTCTCGTCGTCTATTTCATCGATCCGTTGACCGACGGCTATTCGCTGCAGGAACTGGTAGTGAAGGCGACGCCGCTGGTGATGATCGCGATCGGCCTGTCGCTCTGTTATCTCGCCAATGTCTGGAACATCGGCGCGGAAGGACAATTTCTGATCGGCGCCGTCGCCGGCAGCTGGCTCGCGGTGAAAACCCAGGGCACCGACGCCGGGTTTTGGGTCATGCCGGCGATGCTGCTGCTCGCCGCGGCAGCTGGCGCGCTCTATGCCCTGATCCCGGCAATCTGCAAGGTCAAGTTCGGCGCCAGCGAGATCCTGACCAGCCTGATGCTGGTCTACGTCGCGGACCTGGTTCTCGACTATCTGGTGCGCGGACCGTGGCGCGATCCTGCCGGCTTCAACTTCCCGACCACGGCGGAGTTCGATCCGGTCGCCACCGTGCCAGTCCTGATCGAAGGCGGCCGGCTGCATCTCGGCGCGATTATCGCACTCGTTGTCGTTGCCGCCGCGACCATCCTGCTCGGGCGCACCATCAAAGGCTTCGAAATTCGCGTGGTCGGCGCCGCCCCGCGCGCGGCCCGCTTCGGCGGGTTCAATTCGGACCAGTTGATCCTCCTGACCTTCGCGATATC
Source organism: Bradyrhizobium sp. (assembly GCA_035602495.1). Classification (GTDB taxonomy): domain Bacteria; phylum Pseudomonadota; class Alphaproteobacteria; order Rhizobiales; family Xanthobacteraceae; genus Bradyrhizobium. The sequence goes on along the minus strand of DATNMT010000572.1, from coordinate 9,422 downwards.
GGGCGCGCTGGCAGGGCTTGCGGGCATCATCGAGGTGGCGGGGCCGGTCGGCCACCTGCAGCCGGGCATTTCGCCCGGCTACGGTTTTACCGCCATCATTGTCGCGTTTCTCGGGCGGCTGAACCCGATTGGAATATTAATTGCAGGGCTTTTCCTCGCACTCACCTTCATTGGCGGCGAGCAGGCCCAGATTGCGATGAAAATACCGTTGGACGTCACCAAGGTCTTTCAGGGCATCCTGCTGTTCTACGTGCTCGCCTGCGACTCGCTCATTCTCTACCGCTTCCGGCTCATTTTCGCGTCACGGCAGGTGCCCAGTGGAACTGGTTGAAGCGATCATCCTTTCGGTGCTCGCGGCATCGACGCCGCTGCTGATCGCTGCCACCGGGGAACTGGTGACCGAGCGCGCCGGCGTCCTCAATCTGGGCGTCGAGGGCATGATGATCGTGGGCGCGGCCTGCGGCTTCGGCGGCGCCTGGCTCACCGGCTCGACCATCATCGGGGCGCTCTGCGGGATCGTCGCCGGAACCCTGCTGTCGCTGGTGTTCGCCTTGATGACGCTCGGCCTGGCGGTCAATCAGGTCGCCACCGGTCTTGCGCTGACGATCCTCGGCATCGGCCTGTCCGGCCTGATCGGCGCCGGGTTCGTCGGCGAGAAAATTACGCCGGCGCCGCATCTTCACATTCCCGGCCTGACCGATATTCCCCTTGTCGGGCGTATCCTGTTCGGTGAGGACGCCTTCGTCTATCTCTCGCTGGCGCTGGTCATCGCCGTCTGGCTGTTTCTCTACCGGACCCGCGCCGGATTGGTGCTGCGGGCCTGCGGCGACAATCACGTTTCGGCGCATGCGCTGGGATATCCGGTACTTCGGATCAGGATGTTCGCGGTGATGTTCGGCGGTGCCTGCGCCGGGCTGGCCGGCGCCTATCTGCCGCTCGCCTATACGCCGTTCTTCATCCCGGGCATGACCGCCGGTCGCGGCTGGATCGCGCTGGCGCTCGTCGTGTTCTCGTCATGGCTTCCGGGGCGGCTGGTGATCGGCGCTTATCTGTTCGGCGCGGTGACGATCCTTCAGCTACACGCGCAGGGCGCCGGCGTCGGCATACCCTCGCAATTCATGTCGGCGTTGCCGTATCTGGCAACGGTCGTCGTTCTCGTTCTGATTTCGCGCGCAAGGACCGGCGGCTCGACTGCGCCGGCTGCGCTCGGAACGGTGTTCGTGCCCGATCGATAGATACCCGAAGCGCGTGCGACGGGGCGCGTGCGCATCGGGATAGTCAGTCCACCCCTTACGAGTCAGGAGAAACAAATGAGAAAGATTCTCATTGCTGTGACGACAGTGATGCTCACCGCGGGAGCAAGCCTGTTCGGCGCTTCCGCCGCCGAAAAACTGAAGGTGGGGTTCATCTATCTTGGCCCGGTCGGCGATTTCGGCTGGACCTACCAGCATGAACTTGCACGCCAGGCCCTGGTCAAGGAATTCGGCGACAAGATCGAGACCACCTATCTCGAAAACGTCAGCGAGGGCCCCGATGCCGAGCGCTCGATCGAACAGCTGGTGCGCGCCGGCAACAAACTGATCTTCACCACCTCGTTCGGCTACATGGATCCGACGCTGAAGGTGGCCAAGAAATATCCAAACGTGCATTTCGAGCACGCCACCGGCTTCAAGCGCGACAAGAACATGTCGATCTATAACGGCCGGTTCTACGAGGGCCGCTATATTCAGGGCATCATCGCCGGCAAGATGTCGAAAGCCGGCGTGCTTGGCTACATCGCCTCGTTCCCGATCCCGGAAGTCATCATGGGCATCAACGCCACCATCCTTGGCGCCCAGACCGTCAATCCCAACATCAAGGTCAAGATCATCTGGGCGAACACGTGGTTTGATCCCGGCAAGGAGGCTGACGCCGCCAAGGCGCTGCTCGACCAGGGCGCCGACGTGATCATGCAGCACACCGACAGTCCGGCGGCGATGCAGATCGCCTCCGAGCGCAGCAAGCTGGCGTTCGGGCAGGATTCCGAAATGATCAAGTTCGGACCGACGGCGCAGCTGACCTCGATCATGGACAACTGGGCGCCTTACTACATCGACCGCGTCAAGGCCGAACTCGACGGCAAGTGGGAGTCGGATGACACCTGGGGCGGGTTGAAGTCGAAAATGGTGGTGATGGCGCCCTACACCAACATGCCCGACGACGTGAAGAAACTGGCGATGGACACCGAAGCCGCCATCATCGACGGCAAGCTGTTCCCGTTCAAATGTCCGGTCATCGACCAGGACGGCAAGACCGTCGAGTGCAAGGGTGGCGATCATCTCGCCGACGGCCAGGTGCTCGGCATGAACTTCTACGTCAAGGGCATCGACGACAAGATTCCCGGCGGCAAGTAGCCGTCGGGCACTCCCGAGACTACCGGGTCCGGGCGGCAACGCCCGGACCTTTTTTCTTGGCGTCGACCTCACCCGACCTGCATCGCGTGCGCGGCGGTGCTGTGGCGGCGGATCAGGTCGGCGACGTCGAGCCCGGGAATGGCGCCGTCGGTGACCACCCAGTGGCCGCCAACCATGACCCGGTCGGCGCGATGCGCGCCGCACAGCACCAGCGCCGCCAGCGGATCGCCATGGCCGGAGAAGCGCAGTTCGTCGAGCTTGAACAGAGCGAGGTCGGCGGCCTTGCCGACCGCGATCTCGCCGAGTTCGGGGCGGCCGACACAGGCCGCCGATCCCTTGGTGGCCCAGCGCAGCGCGTCCTTGTGGCTGACGCGGCCGACGCCGTAGCGCGCCCGCTGCAGCAGGAACGCCGCACGCACCTCCTGCATCAAATTGGAGCCGTCGTTCGAGGCCGAGCCATCGACGCCGATGCCGATCCCGACGCCGGCCTCCTCCATGTCGCAGACTGGGCAGCACCCCGACGCCAGCAACTGGTTGCTGCAGGAACAATGGCTGATCGTGGTGCCGGCCTTTCCCAGCCGCTTCATCTCTTCGGTATTGAAATGAATGCCATGCGCCAGCCATGTCCGCGAATTGAGCCAGCCGCATTGCTCGAGATAGTCCAGCGGCCGGCAGCCATGCATCTGTTCGCAGAATCTGTTCTCGTCCTCGGTTTCCGCCAGGTGGGTGTGCAGGCGGACATCGAGCTTGCCGGCGAGGTCGGCGGTGGCGCGCATCAGCGACGTCGTCACCGAAAACGGCGAACACGGCGCCAGCGCGATCTGCACCATGGCATCCGCGCCGCGCTGATGGTGTTTTGCAACGACCCGTTCGCTGTCGGCCAGAATCGTATCCTCGTCCTGCACCACGCTGTCCGGCGGCAATCCACCGTCGCGCTGCGAACGGTTCATCGAGCCGCGCGTCAGCAGCACGCGGACGCCGAGCCGCTTGGCGACCGCGACTTCGATATCGACGGCGTCCTCCAGCCCCTTGGGAAAAACGTAATGATGATCGGTGGTGGTGGTGCAGCCGGACAGCAACAGCTCCGACATCGCCACGGTGACGCCGAGATTGAGCGATTCCGGCGTCAGCCGCGCCCACACCGGGTAGAGCGCCTGCAGCCACGGAAACAGCTCACGGTCGAGCGCCGCCGGCAGCGCGCGGGTCAGCGTCTGGTAGAAATGATGGTGGGTGTTGATCAGCCCGGGCAGCACCACATGGTCGCCGGCCTCGAAGAACGCCGCGGAAGTGCTGGGCTGGCCGCCTTTCGGCACCAGCTCGACGATCTTGCCGTGCTGGACCACGATCCCGCGCTCGGCGCCCTCGGCCAGAATGCCGAGGGGATCCTTGATCCAGATTGCCCGCGTTGGGTCCATCGTCCTAACCTTCCCCGAGGAATCGGAGTTGAAAACGAAACGTCGTCATCATCCTGCAATTCGAGGACCAGCCTATCGATGCGAGAGTTGGCGCTGGTCTTGCAAGACTCTTACAGGCAGATGCATGTCGTTGAAAGCGCTGGCGTATCCATGGATTTGAACACCATCACCGAAGTCGCCCACCCCGGCACGCGGGCGCAACTGCCCGTTTGGTCGGCAGGCGATGCCTGGCTCGCGGGGGGCACCTGGCTGTTCTCGGAACCGCAAGCTCATTTGGCGCGGCTGATCGATCTTGCCGATCTCAAATGGCCAGCGTTGACGATCGGCGAGGCCGGGCTTTCGATCGCGGCGACCTGCACCGTGGCGCAACTGGACGGGCTTGCCTGCCCGCCGGAATGGCTCGCAGCCCCCCTGATCAACCAGTGCTGCCGCGCGTTTCTCGCCTCCTTCAAGATCTGGAAGACCGCGACCGTCGGCGGCAATCTCTGTATGTCGCTGCCGGCCGGGCCGATGATCTCTCTGACCGCGGCGCTCGACGGCGTCTGCACCATCTGGAAGGCCGATGGCGGGGAGCACCAGATCGACGTCGTCGGCTTCGTCACCGGCGACAATCGCAACGTGCTGGCGCCGGGCGATCTGTTGCGGCAGATCGACATTCCGCTGGCTGCGCTGAAGCGTCGCTCGGCGTTTCGCCAGATTTCGCTGACCCCGCTCGGCCGGTCGGCGGCCTTGCTGATCGGCAGCATCGGTGGCGGCGGCGCATTGACGCTGACGGTGACTGCATCCACCGTGCGACCCGTTCGAATCGCGTTTTCGGCGATTCCCTCCGCAGGCGAATTGCGCGAGGCGATCCTGCATCGGATTCCCGGCGCGCTCTATCATGACGACGTTCATGGCAAGCCTGCCTGGCGCAAGCACATGACGCTGCGGCTCGCCGAGGAAATTCGCGCCGAGCTGCAAGGCCTGCTGTAACCATGACGTTTGAAATCAACGGCAAGGCGTTTTCGCAAAACCCGCGCGCCGGGCAATGCCTGCGGACATTCCTGCGCGAGCTCGGGCATTTCGGCGTCAAGAAGGGCTGCGATGCCGGCGACTGCGGCGCCTGCACCGTTCTGATCGACGGCGAACCGGTGCACTCTTGCCTGATCCCGGCCTTCCGCGCCGAGGGCCACGCCGTCACCACCATCGAAGGCCTCGCAGGCGATGGCGGCACGCATCCGATGCAACAGGCGTTTCTCGATGCGCAGGCGTTTCAGTGCGGGTTCTGCACCGCGGGCATGATCCTGACCTGCGCTTCGCTGAATCAGGCGCAGCGCCAGGATCTCGGCGCCTCGCTGAAAGGCAATCTGTGCCGCTGCACCGGCTATCGCGCCATCGAAGACGCACTCGATGGCAAGACCAATATCGAGGACGCCGCCGCAGGCCGCGCCTTCGGCCGCAGCCTGCCGGCGCCCGCCGGGCCGCAGGTGGTGCGCGGCGAGGCGCGCTACACCTTCGATACCGCGATCGAAGGGCTGCTGCATATCAAGATGCTGCGCTCGCCACATCCGCACGCGAAAATCATCTCGATCGACAGGACCGCGGCGATGCAGGTTCCGGGCGTGCGTGAAGTGCTGACCTTCGAAGATGCACCGGGCCGGCTGTTCTCGACCGCCCGGCATGAGAAGATCTGGATGGACCCGGACGACACCCGCGTGCTCGACGATGTCGTCCGCTTCATTGGGCAAAAGGTCGCCGCCGTGGTCGCGGAGTCTGAGGCCGCGGCCGAAGAAGGCTGCCGCCGCCTCAAGGTCGATTACGACATCCTGCCCGCGGTGGTCGACCCGGCGCTGGCGATCGCCCCGGGCGCGCCGCTGCTTCACCCCGACAAGACCCCGGAACAACGCGTCGCCAATGGCAAACGCAACATCGTGGCGGAGACCCATGGCGAATACGGCGATGTCGCAAGCGCGTTGGCCACGTCCGCTGTCACCTACCAGGGAACGTTTACCACCCAGCGCGTCCAGCACGCCGCGCTGGAAACCCATGGCGGCCTCGCCTGGATCGATGCTTCCGGCGTCCTCAATGTCCGCTCCAGCACGCAGGTGCCGTTCCTGACCCGCCGGGCGCTGAGCGAGATTTTCGACCTTGCCCCCGACAAGGTGCGGGTATTTTGCGAACGGGTCGGCGGCGGTTTTGGCGGCAAGCAGGAAATGTTCGTCGAGGACATTTTGGCGATGGCCGCGCTGAAGACCGGACGCCCGGTGAAGCTTGAACTGACTCGCGAGGAACAGTTCATCGCGACCTCGACACGGCATCCGATGCGCGTCACGGTCAAGGCGGGCGCCGACGAGGACGGCAAGCTGACGGCGCTCCAGCTCGACGTGCTCTCCAACACCGGCGCCTACGGCAATCATGCCGGACCGGTGCTGCTTCATGCCTGCGGCGAGTCGATCGGCGTCTATAACTGCCCGAACAAGAAGGTCGACGCCGTCGTCGCCTACACCAACACCGTACCGGCGGGCGCCTTCCGCGGCTACGGCCTCCCGCAGGCGCTGTTCGCCGTGGAAGCCGCGATCGACGAACTGGCCACGGGCCTCGGGCTCAGCCCGTTCGAGATTCGCCGCCGCAATATCGTGAAACCCGGCGATCCGATGTTGTCGCCTCCCGGCTCGGGATATCACGACATCATCTACGGCTCTTACGGCCTCGACCAGTGCCTCGACCTGGTCGAGCGCGCGATGCAGGCCCAGGGGCCGACGATCGCGCTCTCGGCCGACTGGCTGACCGGCGAGGGCATCGCGCTCACCATGATCGACACCGTGCCGCCGGACGGGCATATCGCCGATGCCGCGATTTCGCTGCACGAGGACGGCGGGTTCGAACTGACGGTCGGCACCGCGGAATTCGGCAACGGCACCTCGACCGTACATCGCCAGATCGCCGCGACCGCGCTCGCCACCACGGTCGATCGAATCCGGCTCAGGCAATCCGACACCGCCCATGGCGGCCACGACACCGGCGCCTATGGCTCGACCGGCACCTTTGTCGCGGGCCGGGCGACGCAGGCGGCGGCGGAGAATCTCGCCAACAATCTCAGGGTCTTTGCCGCCGCCGCGACACGGACGAAACCCGATACCTGCACGCTCGAGAATGATTCCGCGATCTGCGGCAAGCAGCGCCTGTCGTTCGCGCAACTCGCCGAGGCCGCGCGCGCGCAGGGCCGAACGCTGAGCGCAACCGGCACCTCGGCGGGCACGCCGCGCTCGGTCGCGTTCAATGTGCAGGGTTTTCGGGTCGCCGTGAACAAGGCCACCGGCGAGATCAAGATCCTCAAGAGCGTGCAGGCCGCCGATGCCGGCCGGGTCGCCAATCCGATGCAGTGCCGCGGCCAGGTCGAAGGCGGCGTGGCGCAGGCGCTCGGCGCCACGCTGTACGAGGAGATGGTGATCGACGACGATGGCCGCGTGGTCAACCCGAAATTCCGCGACTACCACCTGCCCTCCTTCGCCGATATTCCGCGCACCGAAGTCTACTTCGCCGATACGTCGGACACGCTGGGGCCGATGGGCGCCAAGTCGATGAGCGAAAGCCCCTATAATCCGGTCGCGGCCGCGCTCGGCAACGCGCTCGCAAATGCCACCGGCATCCGCTTCACCGCGGTGCCATTCAAGCCCGACCGGCTGTGGCCGCTGCTGCACGAGAAGTTTGGATCGCAATGACCGCTCAGCTCCCCCGATAGGTCGCGTAGCTCCAGGGCGTGACCAGCAGCGGGACGTGGAGATGGCCTTCGGGCTCGCTCACCGAAAAGCGCAAGGGGATCTGCTCGAGGAATGGCGGGTCCGACATCGGCACGTTCCGTTCGGCGAAATATTTGCCGACGCCGAACGTCAGCTCATAACGCCCGATCGGCACCGGCCGGCCGCCGATCAAGGGCGCATCGGTGCGGCCGTCACTGTTGGTGATCGCGCGCGTCACCACGCGGCTTGCGCCGAGTTCGGACAGCTCGACCAATTCGACCGCGATTCCCGCCGCGGGTCGTCCCGAGTGGGTATCGAGCACATGGGTCGACAGCTGCCCGTGCACGGAAAGCCGATCTTCCGCGGCGACCTGCTGATCGATCCGCAGCGCCGCGATCCGGCAGATTTCATCGACCGAGGTCTGGGTTTCGGTCCTGGCGTCGTTCGGCAGCCGGCGCTCGAAATCGCGCAGGATCGAATCCCTGGTGTGGCGGCGCACGCAGACGATGTAGGGGAAACCGAACTTGGAGCGGTAGGCGTTGTTGACGCGCTCGAAGGCGTCATATTCGGCGTCCGACAGCCGATCGAGCCCGACGCTGTTCTGCTCGGCATTGGATTCGGCCGTCAGCCCCGCGGCGCGCTGAGTCTTGCTGGCGAGATCGGGATGCGCCCTGATCAGCGCGAGGCGCAGTTCGGGCGGCGCGCGATCGACCGCGGCCTTCATCGCCGCGAATAATTGCGTTACGCCGGCGAACGGCCGCGATGACGCGGCATGTTCGGCGATCCAGGGCGAGTACTCGAAAATATTGGCAAGTGCGGCGACAAAGTCGTCCTTGCTGCAGGCGTTCAACTCGGCGAGTGTTGTTTGCGACATGTCGCGGCCTACCCGACGCTTGGCGCATGGACGGCGAGATGCGCGAGATTGGCGTGCCAGTGCTGCGCGATCTGCAGCCGCGTCGGCACCCAGACGCGCTCGTGCTTCATGATGTAGTCGAGAAAGCGCATCAGGGACGCCGCGCGCCCGGGACGTCCGACCACGCGGCAATGCAGGCCGACCGACATCATCTTCGGCGAGGTTTCGCCTTCGGCGTACAGCACGTCAAAACTGTCCTTGAGATAGGTGAAGAACTCCTCGCCGCCGCCGAACCCTTGCGCGTTGACAAAGCGCATGTCGTTGGCATCGAGGCTGTAGGGAATGATCAGATGCGGGCCCGCCGGTCCCTTGATCCAGTACGGCAGGTCGTCGGCATAGGAGTCGCAGGAATACAGGAAGCCGCCGGCTTCCATCACCAGCCGCACGGTGTTGATGGAAGTGCGCCCGGTGTACCAGCCGAGCGGACGCTGGCCGACGACCTCGGTATGGATGCGGATGGCGTCGGCGATCTCGACCCGCTCCTCCGCTTCCGACATGTCCTTGTGCTCGACCCATTTCAGGCTGTGGCTGGCGATGTCCCAGCCGGCCTCTTTCATGGCGGCGACCACTTGCGCATTTCGTTTCAGCGCGGTGGCGACGCCAAATACGGTCACTGGCAGCTTGCGCGCGTTGAAAATCCGCCAGAGCCGCCAGAAGCCGGCGCGCGAGCCATATTCGAACATCGATTCGATATTGGCGTGGCGTTGCCCCGGCCATGGCTGCGCGCCCAAGACGTCAGACAGGAACGCCTCCGAGGCGCGGTCGCCATGCAGGATGTTGTTCTCGCCGCCCTCCTCGAAATTCACCACGAACTGCACGGCGACGCGCGCTTCGCCGGGCCATTTCGGATCGGGCGGATTGCGGCCGTAGCCGTGAAGATCCCTGGGGTAGCCAGGCTCACTCACCTAGACTTCCTCAAAGCGGTCCCCTCGCCGCTCCAGCGCACATGGATGGCCTGGCTCTCGAACGGCATCGCCTTGCG
>DATNMT010000548.1:0-7557 GCA_035602495.1 Bradyrhizobium sp. | reverse complement strand
CTCACGAATTGACGTGCACGAAGTCGCGCAGCAAGGGATAGATCTCGTTGTTCCAGCGGCGGCCGGAGAACACGCCGTAATGACCGACGCCGGCCTGCATGTGGTGCACCTTGCGATAAGCGCGCACGCCGGTGCAGAGGTCTTGCGCGGCGAGCGTCTGGCCGATCGAGCAGATATCGTCCTTTTCGCCCTCGACCGTCATCAGCCCCATCCGCTTGATCGAGGCCGGGTTCACCGGCCGGCCGCGATAGGTAAGCTTGCCCAGCGGCAGCAGATGTTCCTGAAACACGTCGCGGATGGTTTCGATATAAAATTCCGCCGGCAGGTCCATCACCGCGAAATATTCGTCGTAGAAGGTCTTGATGGTCTCGGCCTTCTCGGTCTCGCCCTTGGCCAGATGCCGGGCGAGATCGATGTGCGACTTGATGTGGCGCTCGAGATTCATCGATACGAAGGCGGTGAGCTGCACGAAGCCGGGATAGACCTGGCGGAACGCGCCCTTGCACTGGATCGGCACGTAATTGATCAGGTTCTCCTCGAACCATTGCAGCGGCTTGCTCTTGGCGAATTCGTTGACCCTGGTCGGCTGGATTCTTGTGTCGATCGGCCCGGCCATCAGCGTCAAAGTCGCCGGGCGCGCCGGGTGATTGTCCTCCGACATGATCGCGGCCGCGGCCAGCGCCGACACCGACGGCTGGCAGATCGCCACCATGTGCGCGCGCGGCCCCAACTGGTCGAGAAAGTCGATCAGATGCTCGGTGTACTCGTCGAGACCGAATTTGCCTTGATCGCGCGGAATGTCGCGCGGGTTATGCCAGTCGGTGATGTAGACGTCGTGATCCTGCAGCAGGGTTTTCACCGTGCCGCGCAAAAGCGTTGCGAAATGGCCGGACATCGGCGCCACCAGCAACATCCGCGGCTGCTCCGGCGCGTTTTCCTTCTTGAAATGCAAGAGCGAGCCGAACGGCGTCGCGTAGGTGACTTCCTCCGTCACCTCCAGTTCCTGGTTGCCCACCAGCACCTTGTCGATGCCGTAAGCCGGGCGGGTGTAGGTGAGCGAGGTGCGCGAGATCAGTTCGAGCGCGGCGGCGAGCCTTCCGAACAGTTTGTCGGAGACGCCCTGTGGAACCAGGTTGAGATATTTCAACGCATGCGCGGCCCCGCTCCGCCATGGCGCCGTCAGGTCCATGTGGTTCTGGTAGGCCTGATACATCATCGACATCATCCGGTCCGCCCTTGCCGGTATTGCCATGCAATATCGAAGCCAATGTGGAGCCAAATGGCTCGAAAACTGGCACGTCGCTTGCTGCATGAATGGCGTGGAGCATAATCATTGGGCATCTTGCAGCGGGCGGCGCTTTGGCGGAGCGGTGCCCGCATGGCCCTGTCGGGCGTCCAGGCGTTAGGGAAAAGCCATATGGCGAAGGCGACACTGACCATCAGCAGCAAGAACTATTCGTCGTGGTCGCTGCGCGGCTGGCTCTTGACCAGGTTTTCCGGGCTTGAATTCGAGGAGGTCGTCACCGCGCCTGACGATGCCTCGGCGCGGGCCGAAATCCTGTTGCTGTCGTCGTCGATCCTGGTGCCGTGCCTGCGGCACGAGGGCGCCACCGTATGGGATACGCTGGCGATCGCGGAGTACCTCAACGAGGTCATGCCCGACGCAGGGCTGTTGCCCACGGACCGCATCTTGCGGGCGCATTGCCGGTCGATCTGCGGCGAGATCCATTCCGGCTTTACCACGCTGCGGGCATCGCTGCCGGTCAACCTGAAGGGACATTTTCCGAACTTCAAGATCTGGTCGCGCGCGCAGGCCGACATCGACCGGGTCTGCACCATCTGGCGCGAGTGCCTCGCCAAATCCGGCGGGCCGTTCTTGTTCGGCGAACACCGCACCATGGCGGACGCGATGTATGCGCCGGTCGTAACCCGCTTCATGACCTATGACGTCAAGCTCGAGCCGCGGCTCAAGGCCTATGCCGACATGATCATGGCGCTGCCGGAAATGCAGGAATGGATCGCCGCGGCCAAGGCCGAGCCCGCCGACATCGAAGAGCTCGAGGTCGAATATTAGGCAGGGCGATGCCTGTTTGCAGGGCTCAAGCCGCGGGCAGGCTTTGCTCAACTTGCTGCCATCAACGACGTTTCGGGGGCCTGCATCGCCGATCCGACGCCGCCGCGCCGAACATCGCCGAACTCGAATCCTGCTCTCCGTCCAACAGCTTCGGCAGCCTGGCGGGCGGCACGGACCAATTCGCCGCGGTGCAGCGCGGCTGGCGTGAATTTCGCATAGCACAATGCAGCTTCGAACGCGCCGATCCGCGCTGCCAAAAAATTGGACGCCGGCGATTGTCGCGATTTGCGCGAAAAGACGGTGGAGGCATTGAGATGAATCAGCACGCGGTCGTCAGCAAATTTTCCCATGTCAAACCCGGCGATACCGAATTCAAGGGCGGCGGCCTGCGCGACTTCTTCCTGTATCGCGACCTCGGCATTGCGGACGCCACCGGCGGCCAGGTGATCTGCCATCTGGTCAAGGCCAATGCCGACATGCCGCCGGAAGACGGCACCGGCTGGCACAAGCACGAATGCGATTTCCAGATCGTCATCATGATGAAGGGCTGGGCGCGCTTCATGTATGAGGACAAGCCGACGCTGGTGAAGGCCGGCGACGTCGTGCATCAGCGGCCGGGCATCGTGCACTACCTGTTCGATTACTCGCCGGACATGGAGTATCTCGAGATCGTCAGCCCCGCCGATTTCAAAACCGTCGACATGCCGCCGGCCACCGACAAGGTGCCGCCGGTGACGCCCTGGAAGTAATTGAGGTGTCCTTGCCGGAGGAATTAACTTTTGTCGTCGGACGTTGGCTGCGGTCGGTCGCAGCCGTGCTGGATGTGGTGCGGCGGTTCGGATGGATGCAGATATCTAGCCGTGAACATGCGCGTACGGAGGCCGACGGCTGATTCGGGCGCGGTTCGTTCCGCGCGCGTTCCGAAGCTTAAGCGGCGCGCCATTGGCGTCGCAATTTGGCACAGGCGAGGCGCGCCCGGAGGCAATGCCGCTGGGTCAGGGTCGCTGCGGGCGCCAGCCGACCACGGTCGCCTCGAGCAGTCCGCCGGACTCGTTATTGCGCCATTCGCCATCGACGAAACGGCAGGCGAACGGCAATTGATAGGTGCCGCTGTGGTCCTCGCACAGCACCTCGACCGGCTGATCCGGCGGCGGTTCGCCCGCGCCATTGAATTGGGCCAGCCGTCGTTCGCGCGTTGCCATGCCTCTGCACTCCCTTGAAGCCCGGGTTCCGGCTCGAACCTCACCGCGCGAATGAGGTTTCCGTATGATATCTTGGGACGCTCACCCTTGGCTCGCAACAATTTGACCGTGGCGGCCGCACCATAAAATGAGGTTTTCGATGATCGGCCGGATCGCTGTTGTCGCATCGGTGGTTGTAGCGTCCTTTGTGCTGATCCCGGGCCGCGCAATCGCGCAGGATGTTCCCGGCATCGAGATCTGCACCGTCGAAAAGACCATGGAGCGGCGGACCAGTTGTTTGCAGAGCAATGTCGAGTTCCTGCAGAAGACGCTGACAAAACTCGGCGCCGACCATCAGCAGAAGCTGGACGCCGCCAATCGGCAGATCGAGGCCCTCAAGGCGACCGTTGCCTCGCTTCAGAAGACCGTCGACGAGCTGCAGGCGGCCTCGAAGAAGACGGCCGAGGATACGAAGAAGAAAGCCGACGCGCCGCCGGCGGCCAAGGACGCGCCGGCGGCGAAGGAAGGTGCGAAGTGAGAGAGTGGCAGCAAGCTGGTCATTCCGGGATGGTGCGTTAGCACCAGACCCGGAATCTCGAGATTCCGGGTTCGATGCTTCGCATCGCCCCGGAAAGACGGCATTCAGCTCTTCTCGCCCGACATGATCGGCCCGAACAGTTCCCAGCTCTCGCCCTTGAAGCGCATCATCTGCAATTGCTCGAGCGGCGCGAAATCGGTCGGGCTGGTCTTGATCTTGGTGCCCGGCAAATAGACGCCGATCTCGAAATTCAGGTTGGCGGCCTGCTTCATGACGTTCTCGCGGGTCAGGTCGTCCTTGCACTGCCTCAGCACCTGTTCGAGCCCCTTGGCAACGCCGTAGCCGAACACCGTGGCCGCATCCTCCTGATCGCCTTCCGGATACCACTTGGTCATGAAGGCCCGCCACTCGTTCATGGCGGGATCGTTCTTCCACTGCGGATCCTTGGGATCCTTCAGATAGGCCGCGCTGAGGATGTCCTGGTCGTATTCGTAGCCGGCCGGCTTCATGACGCTGCCAACGGACACCGAGACGTTGGTGAGGAAATGCACCGGATGCCAAGCCAGTTCGCCGATCTTCTTGATCGCCTGGGCTGCGAATTTCGGCGTCGTGACATTGATGAAAATGTCGGGATTGGCGCCCTTGATCTGAACGATCTGCGAGTCCACCGTCGGCGAGGTCGTCTCGTACGACGCTTCCACGACGATCAGCTTGCTGGCCTGATCGCCGAGACCCTCGTGCATTCCGATCACATAATCTTTTCCGAAGTCGTCATTCTGATAGAGAATGCCGATGGTCTTGCCCGGATAGTTCTTCAGGATATAGGCGGCGTAGATGCGCGCCTCGACCTGGTAACTCGGCTGCCAGCCGATGGTCCACGGGAAATTCTTCGGGTCGTTCCACTTGGCGGCGCCGCTCGACACGAACACCTGCGGCACCTTCTTGGCGTTCATGTATTTCTGGATCGCGCTGTTGCTGGGCGTTCCCAGCGGATTGAAGATCAACAGCACTTCGTCGGCCTCGACCAGCTTGCGCGCCTGTTCCACCGCCTTCGGCGGGCTGTAGCCGTCGTCATAGCTGATAAAATTGATCTTGCGGCCATTGATGCCGCCCTCAGTGTTGATCTTGTTGAAATAGGCCGCCTCGGTCTTGCCGATGGTGGCATAGGCGGATGCCGGCCCCGAATAGGGCATGATATTGCCGATCTTGATTTCGGTGTCGGTCGCGCCCGGATCGTATTTTTTCTCCGCGCTTGCCGCGGCGCTCGCGAGTGCCGCCGCGAGAAGTCCGGCTAAAGCTGCAGATTTGACATGGCTCAATACACGGTGGTGCATCATCGTCCTCCCTGACGTGCTGGCCGAAGGCTCATGCAGTCTTGATTGTGGGGCAGCTTGGAGTGAGCCGTCGGATCGAATGCGTGATCAGTATGCACGATTGGGTTGAGGTTGCCAGTGCCGCCTTGGCTGCTATTTTCCGCAACATGGAAGAAAGCGCGTGTCCCGGTTCCGGTTTCGTGACGCGCCGGTGAGAGCAATCACTGTCAAGCAGGGCGCGCGCGGAGCGACCATGATGGCCGCGCTTCGAATGAAGGCTTGTAGTCCATGAATCCTGCCCAGAGAGCGCTCTGGTTCATCGAAAGCCATCTCGCCGAGGAGTTGACCCTCGACGAGATAGCAGGCGTTGCCGGAATATCGCGCTTCCACATGGTTCGCGCGTTCGCCGCAGCGACGGGTCTGTCGGTGATGCGCTATGTGCGTGCCCGCCGCCTCTCCGAGGCGGCGCGCGTGTTGGCCGCCGGCGCGCCCGATATCCTCGAACTGGCGCTGGATGCAGATTACGGCTCTCACGAAGCATTCACCCGCGCGTTCCGCGACCATTTCGGGCTCACGCCGGAAGCGGTCCGCGCCTCGACGCGCCTCGACCACATCAGACTGCAGGAGCCGATCCAAATGGATTCAACCGTCACGGACAATCTTCAGCCGCCGCGTTTCGAAACCGGCAAGCCGCTGCTCGTCGCCGGCCTCGGCGGGCGCTACTCCAGCGGGAACGGCGCCGGCATTCCCGGCCAGTGGCAGCGTTTTCATCAGTGCATCGCCAACATTCCGAACCGGATCGGAAAGCTGGCTTACGGCGTCTGCTGCAACGGCGACGACGCCGCCAATTTCGACTACATCTCGGGCGTCGAAGTGTCCGATTTCTCCGACCTGCCGCGTGAATTTTCCCGGGTCCGGATCCCCGAACAGCGCTACGCGGTGTTCACCCACGCCGACCACATTTCCACCATTCGCCGCACCGTCAACACGATCTGGAATCACTGGCTGCCGCGATCGGGACTGAAGGCGGCGGATGCGCCCAGCTTCGAGCGTTATGACGAGAAGTTCGATCCGGTGACCGGTGACGGCGGGCTCGAAATCTGGGTGCCGGTGAAGGAGTAGGGACCAAAGCGTTTTCGAGCGAAGTGGATACCGGTTCGCGGTGAAGAAAACGCGTCAAATAACAACCTAAGGCCTCGGTTCTGATTTCAACAGAACCGAGGCTTTAGGACCCGCGGGGCTGCCCTGCGCAGCGAGGTCACGTGCGATTGCTTGGCAAGCGTGAGCCACTTTGCCATAACACGTGCAACGAAGTGTTGCGCGTGCGGGATTTGAGCCTGAAAATCCGCCTTGCGCCCAAGAAAAGCCGGGAGGATTTCATGTCTAACGTCCGCGTGCTTGCCACCGGTCTGGAATTTCCGGAAGGCCCGGTGGTGATGCCGGACGGCTCGGTGGTGCTGGTCGAAATTCGCGGCCAGCGGCTGACGCGAGTCTGGCCGGACGGACGCAAGGAGGTCGTCGCGCATGTTCCGGGCGGCCCCAATGGTGCGGCGATCGGCCCCGACGGCAAATGCTATATCTGCAACAATGGCGGCTTCAGCTGGATCCCCTCGCGCGGCACCATGATGCCGGGCGCGCCCGCACCGCACGAATATATCGGCGGCTCGATCCAGCGCATCGATCTCGCAACCGGCAAGGTCGAAACCCTGTTCGACAAATGCGGCGAGCATCCGCTGAAGGGGCCGAACGATCTGGTGTTCGACAAACAGGGCGGGCTCTGGTTCACCGATCTCGGCAAGCGCCGCGCCCGCGACCTGGATGTCGGCGCCTTCTATTACATCAAGCCCGGCATGAAGGAGATCGTCGAGGGCGTGTTCGGCCTGCTGCCGGCCAACGGCATCGGACTGTCACCCGACGAAAACACCGTCTACGTCGCGGAGACGCCGACGGCCCGGCTGTGGGCTTACGACATCCCTGAGCCGGGCACGGTGAAGCCGCGCGACGTGATCTATCGCGGCGAACGGGGAAAACCGATCGCGGGGCTCGGCGGCTACCAGATGTTCGACTCGCTGGCGGTGGAGGCCTCCGGCAATGTCTGCGTGGCGACGCTGATTTCAGGCTGCATCTCCGTGATTGCGCCCGACGGTACCCTCGTCGAGCAAGTGCCGACCGGCGACCGTGTCACCACCAACATCGCGTTCGGCGGGCCGGAGCTGAAGACCGCCTACATCACGCTGTCGGGCAAGGGCGAACTGATCGCGATGGACTGGCAGCGGCCCGGCCTGCCGCTGAATTTCTTGAACAAGTGACGATTGCGGAAAACGCAATCGTCATTCCGGGATGGTGCGCCAGCACCAGACCCGGAATCTCGAGATTCCGGGCTCGATGCTTCGCATCGCCCCGGAATGACGATTGCGTTTTCCGCAATCGTCACTTGTTCAAGAAATTCAG
>DATNMT010000501.1:0-2909 GCA_035602495.1 Bradyrhizobium sp. | reverse complement strand
GCGATCAACGCGCTGGAAGAAGCCGATCAGCACCTCAACGCCGCGCTGATCGCGGCGGATTTCGATCCATCGGAGCTTGAGCGGATCGAGGAGCGGCTGTTCGCGTTGCGCGCGGCATCGCGCAAATATTCGACGCCGGTCGACGGTTTGGCGGCGCTGGCTTCGAAATATGCCGCCGACGTGGCGCTGATCGATGCCGGCGCCGAACAGTTGAAAAGGCTGGAGGCGGCGGCAAGTGAGGCCGATCAGCGCTACAATGCGGCGGCGAAAAAGCTGTCGGCCGCGCGGGCCAAATCGGCCGAAAAACTCGACAAGGCGGTCAATGCCGAACTGGCGCCGCTGAAGCTGGAACGCGCGACGTTCACGACGCAGATCGAATCCGATTCGCAGTCGCCGGGCTCGCAGGGGTTCGACCGGATCGAGTTCTGGGTGCAGACCAATCCCGGCACGCGGCCGGGACCCTTGATGAAGGTCGCCTCCGGCGGCGAGCTGTCGCGGTTCCTGCTGGCGCTCAAGGTCGTGCTGTCCGACCGCGGCTCGGCGCCGACCCTGGTGTTCGACGAGATCGACACCGGCGTCGGCGGCGCGGTGGCGGATGCCATCGGCGCCCGGCTGGCGCGGCTGGCCGCCAAGGTCCAGGTGATGGCGGTGACGCACGCGCCTCAGGTCGCGGCCCGGGCCAGCCAGCATCTGTTGATTTCCAAGGACGCGCTCGACAAGGGCAAACGCGTCGCCACCCGCGTCAACGCGCTTGCCGCCGACCACCGCCGCGAGGAAATCGCCCGCATGCTGGCCGGAGCCGAGATCACCGCCGAGGCGAGGGCCGCGGCGGAACGGTTATTGAAGGCGGCGAGTTAGTCATTCCGGGGCGCGTCGAAGACGCGAACCCGGAATCTCGAGATTCCGGGTCTGGTCCTGCGGACCATCCCGGAATGACGTCCCTAGTTGCAGATGGACTCGTACAAATCTTCCCACTGCGGATTCTGGCCCTCAATTAACTGGACCTTCCAAGCTCGCTTCCATTTCTTCAATTCTTTCTCACGGGAAATCGCGGAAATCGGATCTTCATAGATTTCGAACCAAACCAGTCGCGTGATATTGTATTTGGAGGTAAATCCTGGAGCCGCCTTGGTTCGGTGTTCGTAAATTCTGCGCACGATGTCATTGGTTATCCCGACGTAGATTGCTCCATCTTTTCGGCTCGCAAGGATATAGACATAGTAGTTCATGAGCCCCGATCCTTACGTGTGGTCATTCCGGGGTGATGCGAAGCATCGAACCCGAAATCTCGAGATTCCGGGTCTGGTCCTTCGGACCATCCCGGAATGACGAGCTAGAATTGCCGCCATGATAGCAAAATCAAAACCAAAATCCCCCGCCGCCGTCGACACCCTCACCAAGGCCCAGGCCAAGGTGGAGCACAAGCGGCTCGCGCTCGAGCTCGAGCGGCACGACAAGGCCTACTACCAGGACGACGCGCCTGAAATCACCGACGCCGAATATGACGCGCTGCGCCGGCGCTTCAACGCCATCGAGGCACGGTTTCCGGAATTCGTCACCAGCGCTTCGCCGTCGCAGAAGATCGGCGCGGCGCCGTCGGGCAAATTCAGGAAAGTCCGCCATGCGGTGCCGATGCTGTCGCTCGACAACGCCTTTGCCGAGGAAGATGTCGTCGACTTCGTCGGCCGCATCCGCCGTTTCCTCAGGCTCGGCGACGACGAGCGGATCGACTTCAGCGCCGAGCCGAAGATCGACGGGCTCTCGATGTCGCTGCGCTATGAAGGCGGCGACCTCGTCACCGCGGCCACCCGCGGCGACGGCGCAGAGGGCGAGGATGTCACCGCCAATATCCGCACGCTGAAGGACGTGCCGCAAAAGCTGAAGGGCCGCAACGTGCCCGAGGTGTGCGAAGTGCGCGGCGAAGTCTACATGACGAAGAAGGGGTTTCTGGCGCTGAACGAGCGGCAGAAGGCCGAAGGCAGCACCATCTTCGTCAATCCGCGCAATTCGGCGGCGGGCTCGCTGCGCCAGAAGGACCCCTCCATCACCGCCTCGCGCCCGCTCGGCTTTTTCGCCTATGCCTGGGGCGAGATGAGCGCGATGCCGGAGGACACCCAGTCCGGCATGATCGGCTGGTTCGAGCGCTGCGGCTTCAAAACCAACCCGCTGACGAAAATCTGTCATTCGGTCGAGCAGCTGATCGCGTTTCACCGCAAGATCGAAGAGCAGCGCGCCAAACTCGATTACGACATCGACGGTGTCGTCTACAAGGTCGACCGCCTCGACTGGCAAGAGCGCCTCGGCTTCGTGTCGCGCACGCCGCGCTGGGCGATCGCGCACAAGTTCCCGGCCGAGCGCGCCATGACGGTGCTGCGCGACATCGAGATCCAGGTCGGCCGCACCGG
Source organism: Bradyrhizobium sp. (assembly GCA_035602495.1). GTDB lineage: Bacteria > Pseudomonadota > Alphaproteobacteria > Rhizobiales > Xanthobacteraceae > Bradyrhizobium. Next base: position 504 of record DATNMT010000501.1, on the reverse strand, counting down.
CTCGTTCACGCCGGTCGGCAAGCTGGAGCCGGTCGGCGTCGGCGGCGTCATCGTGCAGAACGTGACGCTGCACAACGAGGATTACATCAAGGGCATCGGCGGCGACGGCGAGCAGTTGCGCGAAGGCCGCGATATCCGAATCGGCGACACCGTGATCGTCCAGCGCGCCGGCGACGTGATTCCGCAAGTTGTCGACGTCGTGATCGACAAGCGCCCCAGCGACGCAAAGCCGTATCACTTCCCGAAGAAATGCCCGTGCCCGCTGCATACCGACGTGGTGCGCGAGGAGACCGCGACCGGCGAGGAGGGCGCACGCGCCCGCTGCACCGGCGAATTCGCCTGTCCCTATCAGCGGATCGAGCATTTAAAACTGTTCGCCTCGCGCCGCGCCTTCGACATCGAGGGGCTCGGCGAAAAGCAGATCGAATTCTTCTACGAGCAGGGCTGGGTGAAGGAGCCGGCCGATATCTTCACACTGGAAAAACGCAATGCGAAGCTCCGGCT
>DATNMT010000498.1:0-4526 GCA_035602495.1 Bradyrhizobium sp. | reverse complement strand
GCGATCAAGCGGATCGCCGACCAGAACCGCAGCTATGCCGCGAAGGGCGAGGGCGCCAAGGCGGAGACCGGCGATCGGGTCACGATCTCGTTCAAGGGCACCATCGACGGGGTGCCGTTCGACGGCGGCACCGGCGAGAACATTCAGGTCACGATCGGCTCCAACAGCTTCATTCCCGGCTTCGAGGAGCAGTTGATCGGGATCGCCGCCGGCGAAACCCGTAGCCTGAAGGTTTCCTTCCCCAAGAACTACGCCAGCGAGAAGCTGGCCGGCCAGCCCGCGGAGTTCGAAACCACAGCCACCCTCCTCGAGGCGCCGCAGCAGACCGAGATCAACGACGAATTCGCCAAGACGCTTGGCCTGGAATCGCTCGACAAGTTGAAGGAAGCCGCGCGCGAGCGGCTCGCGGTGGAATTCGCCGGCGCCACCCGCCAGCGCGTCAAGCGCATGCTGCTCGACCGGCTCGACGAGGCCCATCAATTCGAGGCGCCGCCCTCGCTGATCGAGGAAGAATTCAATCTGATGTGGAATTCGATCAAGGCCGAGATGGAATCGGGCGGCAAGACTTTCGCCGACGAGGACACCACCGAACAGGCGGCCAGGGAGGAGTACCACAAGATCGCCGATCGCAGGGTCCGGCTTGGCCTCGTGCTGTCGGAGATCGGCGAGAAGAACAAGATCACCGTCACCGACGACGAGGTCGGCCGCGCCGTGATCGAGCGCGCGCGCCAGATGCCCGGTCGCGAGAAAGAGGTCTGGGATTACTATCGCAACAACGCCAATGCGCTGGCCCAGCTTCGCGCGCCGATCTATGAGGACAAGGTGGTCGATTTCATCCTTGAACTGGCCAACGTGACCGAAAAGAAGGTGACGCGGGAAGACCTCTACAAGGACGACGAGGCGGACAAGAGCGCGGCCTGATCGCCGCAAGCCGGCGTTAAGGTTGAGACGCGAAAGCCGCGCGGCGGCGGGTTGCCTCGCTATGCGGGGCGGCGCGAATCGGCTTCAACTGCCGCGCATCAACCCGGCTATTTGCCCGGCCTTGTCGCCGGGGAATTGGCTCATATCTGTGAAACCTGTCTGTTAAGCCCTGCGTCATGGGACGTTCGTCCGCACCCGGCAAACCTTAAGGCCAGCTCTCCCGCTGGCTCCCTTGTCGATGGACGCCCGCTTCCGCCAACTTGTCCGCTAACCCTTGGGTGACTAATGCGCGATCCGGTCGAAACCTACATGAACCTCGTGCCGATGGTGGTCGAGCAGACCAACCGCGGCGAACGCGCTTATGACATCTTTTCGCGCCTGCTGAAGGAACGAATCATCTTCGTGACCGGACCGGTCGAGGACGGCATGTCGACGCTGACGGTGGCGCAGCTTCTGTTTCTCGAAGCCGAGAATCCGAAGAAGGAAATCTCGATGTACATCAACTCGCCCGGCGGCGTGGTGACCTCGGGGCTGGCGATCTACGACACCATGCAGTTCATCCGGCCGCCGGTGTCGACGCTGTGCACCGGACAGGCGGCGTCGATGGGTTCGCTGCTGCTCGCCGCCGGCCACAAGGACATGCGCTTCTCGCTGCCGAATTCGCGCATCATGGTGCATCAGCCCTCCGGCGGCTTCCAGGGCCAGGCCACCGACATCATGCTGCACGCCCAGGAAATCCTGAACCTGAAGAAGCGGCTCAACGAAATCTACGTCAAGCACACCGGCCAGACCTTCAAGGCGATCGAGGACGCGCTGGAGCGCGACAAGTTCCTCACCGCCGACCAGGCCAAGGAGTTCGGCATTGTCGACAAGGTGATCGACAAACGCTCGGAAGACCCGGCCGCCTTGAAGACCCCGTAATTCCACGGACCCCGGTTGCGCTGGCGCCGGTATCCCGGGGAAAATCCGGCCTCCGGGTGGCCGCTTATGCCCCGGCATGGGCAAAAAGTTCCGCTTTCGTGCTGGTTGGCAGCGTGGCAATCGCGCAACGCCGGGCTGATTTCGGCAAAATCGGCCCGTGCCAACCCCGCAAATCACGGTATTGTCACGGGTATTGGATCGCTGCACGATTAGCGAATTCTTGATAGTCGGGTGCGACCATGGTTGGCTAGGTGAGATCGGCTATGATCCGGGAGATTCGAGTTAGCCGCGATTCGTGCGGCGTCTGATGGTAAAGGGCCTTTTTTGGTACGGATTTTGCTCTATCTAGAACTCTGTGCCGGTACGTACCGGAATAGGGCGATCGAGCGGACGGGATCGAACGGCGGACGGAGACAAGAATGAGTAAAGTCGGCACGAGCGACTCCAAGAACACGCTGTATTGCTCGTTCTGCGGCAAGAGCCAGCACGAAGTCCGCAAGTTGATCGCGGGTCCCACCGTCTTCATCTGCGACGAATGCGTCGAACTCTGCATGGACATCATCCGTGAGGAGAACAAATCCTCGCTGGTGAAGTCGCGCGACGGCATCCCGACCCCGAAGGAAATCTGCAAGGTCCTCGACGACTACGTCATTGGCCAGAGCCACGCCAAGAAGGTGCTCTCGGTCGCCGTCCACAATCACTACAAGCGCCTCAATCACCAGACCAAGCACAACGACGTCGAGCTGGCGAAGTCGAACATCCTGCTGATCGGTCCGACCGGCTCGGGCAAGACGCTGCTGGCGCAGACGCTGGCGCGGATTCTCGACGTTCCCTTCACGATGGCGGATGCGACGACGCTGACCGAAGCCGGCTATGTCGGCGAGGACGTCGAGAACATCATTTTGAAGCTGTTGCAGTCGGCCGACTACAATGTCGAGCGGGCGCAGCGCGGCATCGTCTATATCGACGAAATCGACAAGATCAGCCGCAAGTCCGACAATCCCTCGATCACCCGCGACGTCTCGGGCGAGGGCGTGCAGCAGGCGCTGTTGAAGATCATGGAAGGCACGGTGGCCTCGGTTCCCCCGCAGGGCGGCCGCAAGCATCCGCAGCAGGAATTCCTGCAGGTCGACACCACCAACATCCTGTTCATCTGCGGCGGCGCGTTTTCGGGCCTGGAGAAGATCATCTCCGCGCGCGGACGCTCGACCTCGATCGGCTTCGCAGCCCAGGTGCTGGCGCCGGAAGATCGCCGCACCGGCGAGATTTTCCGTCACGTCGAACCAGAAGACCTCTTGAAATACGGGCTGATCCCGGAATTCGTCGGCCGCCTGCCGGTAGTCGCGACGCTGGAGGACCTCGACGAGGTCTCGCTGAAGAAGATCCTGACCGATCCGAAGAACGCGCTGGTGAAGCAGTACCAGCGGCTGTTCGAGATGGAGAACATCGAGCTGACGTTCGCCGACGAGGCGCTCGGCGCGGTCGCCCGCAGGGCGATCGAGCGCAAGACCGGCGCGCGCGGCCTGCGTTCGATCCTGGAAAGCATTCTGCTCGAGACCATGTTCGACCTTCCGGGTCTGGAAGGCGTCGAAGAAGTCGTGATCTCGCGCGAAGTGGTGGACGGCACGGCTCGCCCGCTCTACATCTACGCCGATCGCTCCGACCGCGCGGTCGAGAGCAGCGCCAGCGCCTGATCGTTCGCGCTTGCGGGCTGAGTTGAGTATGCAAGAAAGGCGGCCGCGGGGCCTATTCCCGCTGCCGTGAGTTGCGTAGCCTTAGCTCTGCGTTCGGCCCGTTTGGCGGGCCTTTTTCACGACTTGACACCCCCATGGTCGATAGCCACCTAATGCTGTCGGCGATGAAAAAAACCTCTAGATTCGTCGCTAACTGAGATCCGGAAAAGTCGTCCGCAAGACGGCCCTGCTATCCCGGATCATCCCGGCACCTTGTGGCGGTTGCGCAAGATTGCGGACTGCGTGCAAGGGGGCACAACAAAAGGAAAAGGCCATGACTACCCCAAAACCCCGGCCATCGATCGTCCACGGCGAAACCCACGCTTACCCGGTGCTGCCGCTGCGCGACATCGTCGTGTTCCCGCACATGATCGTGCCGCTGTTCGTCGGCCGCGAGAAATCGATCCGCGCGCTCGAAGAAGTGATGAAGAACGACGCCCTGATCATGCTCGCGACGCAGAAGAATGCGTCGGACGATGATCCGAGCCCGGAGTCGATTTATGAGACCGGTACGCTTGCCAGCGTCCTGCAGCTTTTGAAATTGCCCGACGGCACCGTCAAGGTGCTGGTCGAGGGGCTCGAGCGCGCGCGCGTGCAAAAATACTCCGATCGTTCCGAATATTACGAGGCCACCGCGGTCGCGCTCGCCGACACCGATGCCAAGTCGGTCGAGGCCGAGGCGCTGGCGCGCTCGGTGGTGTCGGATTTCGAGAGCTATGTGAAGCTGAACAAGAAGATCTCCGCCGAAGTCGTCGGCGTGGTTCAGGCGATCACCGATTTCGCCAAGCTCGGCGACACCGTGGCTTCGCATCTCGCGGTGAAGATCGCCGATCGTCAGGCGATCCTGGAGACGCTGTCGGTGACCGCGCGGCTCGAGAAGGTGCTCGGGCTGATGGAGAGCGAAATCTCGGTGCTGCAGGTCGAGAAGCGGATCCGCTCGCGCGTCAAGCG
>DATNMT010000480.1:0-2963 GCA_035602495.1 Bradyrhizobium sp. | reverse complement strand
AGGCCGGGGCCCATACGCCGCGGCCTCGCGATCCGAACCACGCTGTTTGACGACTTGCGCGCAACATCGGCATTTATGGTTATGGGTCCCGGCCTTCGCCGGGACGACTGCAACAAATCACGCCTTCAGCGTCACCCCGCCATCGACGACTAATTCGATGCCGGTGATGTATCTCGATTCGTCGGAGGCGAGAAACAGCGCCGCGTTGGCGACGTCCCAGGCCTCCCCCATATGCCCCATCGGCACCTGCGCGTCGCGCGCGCGCCACATCGCCTCGACGTCGCCCTTGGCGTAGCTCGCCGCCAGCCCAGCGGAATGCTCGACCATCGGGGTCTTCATCAGGCCGGGCAGGATCGTGTTGACCCGGACATGCTTCGCGGCGAACTCGACCGCCGTGGTGCGCGTCATCTGGTTCATCGCGGCCTTGCTGGCGCCATAGCTGACATAGGAGATGCCGAGGTGGCGGATCGAGGCGATCGACGAGATGTTGATGATCGAGCCGCCGCCCTGCCCGGCCATGACAGGAATGACATGCTTCATCGCAAGAAAGGCGCTTTTGAGATTGACCGCGAATACGCGGTCCCATTCGGCCTCCGTTACTTCGACCACGCTCCCCATCTCGGCGATGCCGACATTGTTGTCGAGCACATCGATGCGGCCGTAGGTCTTCAGGCAGGCGGCCACCATCGCCTCGACCTCGGCGGCGCGGGACACGTCGGCGGTGAACGCGGTGGCCTTGCCGCCTTCGGCCGCGATGATATCGACGGTCTCCTGAGCGGCGGCGCTGTTGCGGTCGACACAAAACACCTGCGCGCCCTCGCGCGCAAAGGTCACCGCGGTCGCCTTGCCATTGCCCCAGCCCGGCCCGATCGAGCCGGCGCCGACCACCATCGCTGTCTTGCCCTTGAGCCGTTGCATCGACTTCTCCCTGATCTGCTTGTTACCGCTCGCACGCCCGCATCGTCGTGGCATTGGCGCCGAGCGGATGCCCGAATATCTCCGACAACGTACGGCAATTGCCGGCGCTGCACAGCCGCCATTCGCCGGCGGCGCCGGAATTAGCCAGCACCAGTTCCGGCAGCAGCGCGCGCTTTGGCGCCCATTGAAACCAGCCATCGACGAGACGCGCTTCCGGCGGCGGCTCCATGCCGGCGCCCGAGCCTTTGATGCGCGCCTGCACCAGCTCGAGGCCCAAGGGCGTCAAGCGCCAGTCTTCCTGCCAGTCGGTCTTTTCCACGGAGTGGGTCCAGACAAGCGTGAACGCGGCGAAAAGTGAAGGTTTACGCAAGAAGACCGATGGCCGGGTCATCCGTACGAAGAGGCGCGCGCTAACCGACCGTGACAACGCGAATCAATCAGCCCTATTTTATAAGACCTTTTTCCCTGTAGTACCGAATAGCGCCGGGGTGCAGCGGCACCGGACTGCCCATCGCGGCGTTCTCGAGCTTGATCTCCCTGCCGGCGGCGTGCGAATTCGCCAATTCCGGCAGCGACTCGAAGATCAATTTGGTCATTTGGTAAACAAGATCGTCGGACACCGCCGAACTCGTCACCAGATAATTGATCACCGCCGCGGTCGGCACATCCTTGTCCTGGCCGGGATAGGTGTTGGCGGGGATGATGACCGATACGAAGGGCGGGCCCATCTTGTCGACCACCTCCTTCGGGACCGCGACCAGGTTGATATCGGCTGCCGTGCTCAGATCCTTCAGCGAGGCCACCCCGAGGCCGGCCGATTGCAGCGTCGCGTTCAACTGGCGATTTTTCATCAGGTCGACGGACTCGGCGAACGGCAGATATTCGACCTTGGCCATATCCTTGTAGCTCAATCCGGCGGCAGCCAGGATCGCGCGCGAGTTGAGTTCGGTGCCCGATTTGGGCGCGCCGACCGAGAGGCTCTTGCCCCGGAGATCGGCCAGCGTCCTGACGCCGCTGTCGGCGGTGGCGACGATCTGGATATAGTTCGGATAGATCGCCCCCAAGGTGCGCAGCCGGGTCATCTTGTTCTTGAAGCCCGCCTCCGCGTCGCCCTCCCAGGCGGCTTTGAGCGAATCGCCGAGCGCAAAGGCAATTTCGCCGCGGCCCTGCTGCGGCAGGATCAGGTTTTCGACCGAGGCCTTGGTGGCCTGCACCTGCGTCTTCACGCCGGCAAGCTTGTCGCCGAGGATTTTTCCGATGGCGACGCCGAGCGGGTAATATACCCCGGAGGTGCCGCCGGTCAGCACGTTGACAAAGCCTTGCGCCCGCGCGTCCGCTGCCGACAGCATCGCCGCCGCCACCATTGCAGCGGCAGCCAACCTCGGAATCATGAACGTTATTCTCCCCTAGCCGGGGCGGAAATTGGACGGCGCAAGGCCGAGGGTCAAGCCGCCGGGCGACCAAAAGTGGCTGGTATTCGAAATACAATCAGCTCCGCGCGCCGCGGCGCTTCGTACTGGCAAGACCGCGGCTCCCCGCGTAATCTGGCGGCCGCGAAACCGGCCCGTCAGAGGCCGGTTCTTGACCTGGGAGAACGTCACAATGCCTGTTCATCGTACAGTTGGATTATCCTTGGCCGCGGTGGTCCTGCTCTGCAGCGCCGGCCTCCATTCGGCTCACGCCAAACCGTTCATGATCGTCGGCCTCGACGAGAAAGTGTGGTGGGACGATGACGGCAAGACCATCCTGTCCGCGCCGGGCAAGGACCAGGTTCTGATCGTCGATCTCGCCAATCCGGAAAGCCCCAAGATCGCAGCCGCCCTGCCGCTGAAGAATTCGATCGTCGGGCCCCCGGTCAATCTCGACATCGACCCCTCGGGTTCGGTGGCGTTGGTGGCGGACTCGGTCGATGTCGTCAAGGACGGCGACGCGCTGAAGCAGGTGCCGGACAACAAGCTCTATGTCATCGACCTCAAGTCCAGCCCGCCGAAACTGGCGGCGACGTTGACCCTCGGCAAGCAGCCCTCCGGATTGAACATCTCGCC
>DATNMT010000474.1:0-2812 GCA_035602495.1 Bradyrhizobium sp. | reverse complement strand
AATCGATCCACGTTGAACGGCAGAACCTTTCGCTTCGCATGGGATAGCGCCGGTTCACGCGATTGACAAATGGCTTCTCGAAGAAGTTGGACAACCACGTCGCAGCGGTTGCGTGTAAGCGGTGTTCCGAGGTCACCTTCCTGATGAAGTCCTGATCTGCGAGTCTGATGGTTCCGATAACCGTTAGGCTTAGAATGGACACAGTGGATAATGCTATCACTAAGCCGGCTCGCCGGCTGGAGGTTTTCACCGGTGCGGGACGCCGGCGGACTTGGAGCGACGAGGACAAGGCGCGGGTGGTCGCCGAGATCGAGAGCAGCGGCGACTCGGTTTCCGGCGTGGCGCGGCGACACGGATTGTCGCCGCAGCAGTTGTTTGGCTGGCGGCGGCAAGTCAGAGAAGCTGAGGCGGTCATTTCCAAAGACAACGAAGTGCGGTTCGTGCCGGCGGTCGTAGATGCGGCACCGCCCGGTGCCTCGGGACATCTGCAGCGCAAGGCGCGGCGACAGCATCGGGACGAACCACTCGTCGGAACGATCGAAGTTGCGATCGACGGTGCGACGGTGCGCATCGGCGCTGGCGCCCCGGCTGACACAATCGCGGCGGTGTTGCGGGCGTTGAAAGCCTGCGCATGATAGGCCCGACCGGCGCGGTGCGGGTGATGGTGGCGACCAAGCCTGTAGACTTCCGCAAGGGCGCCGATGGACTGACGGCACTGGTGCGCGAGAGCCTGGCGGCGGATCCGTTCTCGGGTGCGGTCTATGTGTTCCGCGCGAAACGGGCGGACCGGATCAAGCTGGTGTTCTGGGACGGCACGGGTCTGTGCCTGTTCGCCAAGCGACTGGAGGATGGCATCTTCCGCTGGCCGAGGGTTGAAGACGGCGTGATCCATTTGTCGGCCGCGCAATTGTCAGCGCTGCTTGAAGGGCTGGATTGGCGGCGTGTTCATGCAGCGCGTGAGACGGTGACGCCGGCGCAACCGGGCTGAACTTGTTGCTGCGGCGAAGTGAATCAGCCGCGTTGGGATTGTCGCAAAATGCCGGAAAATATGATCTGGTTTGATCATGCCGAGCGACGCATTGCCCGACGATCCCATGATGCTGAAAGCGATGCTGCTCGCCGAGCGGGTGCAGAACGAACGGCTGCGTCAGATCATCAGGGACCTGCAGCGCCACCAGTTTGGGCGCCGGGCGGAGACGTTGCCCGAAGACCAGATGCTGCTGGGTCTGGAAGACGTCGAGCAGACAGCTGCGAGTGATGCGGCTGGTGCGGAGCAGGCGACGCCGGCCGCGCGACAGGCCGGAGCTGCGAAGCGGCGTGCCAACCGCGGCGCGCTGCCGGCGCATCTGCCGCGGATTGAGACCACCATCGACCTCGATGATAAGACCTGCCTCTGCTGCCAGGGCGCGTTGCACCGGATCGGCGAAGACAGGAGCGAACGGCTGGATATCGTGCCGGCGCAGTTCCGGGTGCTGGTCACGATCCGGCCGAAATACGCTTGCCGCACATGTGAGGATGGCGTCGTGCAGGCCTTGGCGCCAGCGCGGCTGATCGAGGGCGGGCTACCGACCGAAGCCACCATCGCGCAGGTGCTGGTCTCCAAATATGCTGACCATCTGCCTCTGTACCGCCAGGCGCAAATCTACGCCCGGCAGAGCGTCAATCTCGACCGCTCCACGCTGGCGGACTGGGTGGGACATGCCGCCTGGCATCTGCGTCCGCTGCACCAACGCCTGCTGGACAAGCTCAAGCAGCGGCCGAAACTGTTTGCCGACGAGACGACGTTGCCGGTGCTGGATCCCGGCCGCGGTCGCACCAAGACCGGGCAGTTGTGGGCCTATGCCGCCGACGACCGACCATGGGGCGGATCCGATCCGCCAGGCGTGGCCTATGTCTACGCCTCAGACCGCAAAGCCGAGCGGCCGATCACCCATCTCGACGGCTTCAAGGGCGTCTTGCAGGTGGATGGCTATGCCGGCTACCGCAGACTGGCCGAGCGCGGCGACGTGCAGCTCGCGTTCTGCTGGGTCCATGTGCGGCGTAACTTCTACAAGCTCGCGACTCCCGGTCCTGCGCCGATTGCCAGCGAAGCGCTTCAGCGCATTGCTGCACTGTATGCGATCGAGAAGGACATCCGTGGCCGCAGCGCCGAGGAACGTTGCCTGGCGAGGCAGCACAAAAGCCGACCGCTGATCGACGCATTGGAGCCGTGGCTGCGCACAAAACTTGGTCTGATCAGCCAAAAGGGCAAACTCGCCGAGGCGATCAACTACGCCCTGTCGCGCTGGGAGGGCTTAACCCGCTTCCTCGACGATGGCCGCATTGAGCTCGACAACAACACCGTCGAGCGTTCCATCCGCCCGATCACGCTGAACCGGAAAAATGCTTTGTTCGCTGGCTCTGACGGCGGCGCCGACCACTGGGCCACCATCGCAACGCTGATCGAGACCTGTAAACTCAACGACATCGATCCGCTCAGCTATCTCACGGATGTTCTCGCCAGGATCGTCAACGGCCATCCCAATCGCGATATCGACGCGCTATTGCCGTGGGCCTACCGAAAGCAAGACCTCAGAGCCGTGGCCTGAGAACATCGCTTACCTTGAAGCACAACCCAACAACAAAAGTACAGCCCAAGGCTCGGTCGGCGACAGCCATCAATTCTAGCTTGTCTTCATTGTGGAAAGATTGAAGCCGCCTGCCGCACAGGCGTCCCTCTGACCCATCATTAAAGGCCACCGGCGTTGGCAAGGCCTTTTTTCAAGGTATCACCCTTCCATCCAGCCACCGTCTTAGTGCTCGTGGTGTTCGA
>DATNMT010000465.1:0-2164 GCA_035602495.1 Bradyrhizobium sp. | reverse complement strand
CGGCCGGTCCCTCAGCCGCCGCAGCGTCCACAAGATGCCGGCGAAAATCAGCAGCGCCAGCACCAGATGAGTGGCGAGGCGATATTGCGAAACCTCCACCCGCTGCGAAAGCCCCGAGGCCACCATCCACCAGCCGACCGCACCCTGCAGCGCGCCGAGGCCGAAGATTAGCCACAGCCGCCGCTTCAGCGCCGCCGCCATGTCGCCACGCCACAGGAACCAGAGAAACGGCAGCAGATAGGCAAGCCCGATCACGCGCCCGAGCAGCCGGTGGCTCCATTCCCACCAGAAAATCGTCTTGAACTCCGAAAGCGTCATGCCGGCGTTCATTTCGCGATATTGCGGGATGGTCTTGTAGGCCTCGAAGACTTGCGTCCACTGCTCCTGATTGAGCGGCGGCAGCGCGCCCGTCACCGGTTTCCACTCCACGATCGAAAGCCCCGATTCGGTGAGACGCGTGGCGCCCCCGACCAGCACCATGATCGCGATCAGGGCCGCGATCGAGAGCAGCCAAAACCTGATGGCACGGATTTGCGGTGCCTGGCGGTCGGAAATAGCGGTCATCGAAGCTGTGCTTGATTGAATTTTCGCGCTCCTTATAGTCCGCCCCTTCCCGCGCGCAAGCCGCGCTGCCACCGCGAGCCGCACATTTCCGTCATGAGGATACGCACCCGCAAATTCTTCGGAACCATCGCGCTTCTCGCGCTGGTGGTGGTGTGGTCGCTGATGGGGATGACGGTGGCGCAGACGCCGTGGCTGGCGAATTCCGGGCTGTTGCAGGCGATCTTCTATGTCGTGGCCGGCATCGGCTGGGTGCTGCCGGCGATGCCGATCATCAGCTGGATGGCGCGGCCGGATGTTTAGGACTGCTCCGGGTAGGCCGCACCGGCGGGAATGTCGCGCCCGACAGGATCACGCGCATGGCACGCAGCGAACGCTGTCGCCCATCCCAGGCGACGCGTGGCAGCGCGTGCAGGTTGGTCTGACCCTCCGCCTCGACGATGCCCGGCAACGCCGATACCGCGCTCGCCAATCCAGCCTCCGCGGCCATCGCGACATGCTGGCGCCGGAAAGCCGCCCGATCGCCGAACGGGAAAGCGAAATGCCTTACATCGCGGCGGAACGCGGCTTGCGCCACCGCCCTGCCCATCGTCATCTCCCGCAACGCGTCGGTGTCCTTCAGATTCGACAGCACCGGATAATTGACGGTGGCGCTGCCAATCGTCACCAGCGGATCCACCGCAAGCCTGGTCAGATCGTCCCAGTCCATCGACGCCTGGCGCGACACTGCCGCGAGGTCGACGGAATATCGCGTGCAGAGGTCCTTGACCGCGGTCGAAAGATCGGGCGGAGCAAGCGAACGCATCCAGCCATGAAGGAATTCGTAGAGCTGGTATTTCTCGGGCGTGGTTCGGATATCGAAACGCAGTTCCTTGCGATCGATCACCAGGCTGATGCGGGCTTCCCGCGCGATCACCTGCTCGAGCGCGAGCCACCAGGCCTCGCCGAGACCGTCCGGAAACGCGGTGGGGATGTAAGCGGCAAACGGCACGCCGTGCCTGGCGAGCACGGGATAGGCTGACGTGATCAGGTCCTTGTAGGCACCGTCGAATGTCAGGCAAACGAACCGTCTCCGCTCGGCGAGCGTGACCGCCCTTCGGCACATCTCGTCCAGCGAGACGATATCGTATTTCCAGCGTTTCAACGCGCGAACCGTCCGATCGAGAAACCGGGGCGTGATTTCGTTTGACCTCAACGGCTGAAAACGGCCGGGCTGCCGCGGGCGGACACGTTCGAACCGCAAGATGACGCCGGCGCCGCCGGCCCCCCGCCCCCGTAGCCAGGGCACGCCGCTGAAATAGGCGAACTCGAGCTCCAGCTCTCTCAGAAATCGGATATCGGATGGCAACATCCAGCCCCTTCGTATGGCGTTTTCCGCTCTCCCCGGCCACATTGTCATTACTCTTTGTTGACACTTCTTTGCAAAGGTCGGCTGAAGCCGAAAAATGTAAATAATTCCCTGTGGACAGGTTTCGCGATGACCATGGCTGCCGCGATCGAAAGCCGAACGGCGGAAGCAAAAGCGTGGTCGAAGGCAAGCCGCATCGCTAGCGTCGATGTTGTCAGCGACCTCGGCCAGGCTGAGACGATCTGGCGCCGCCTC
>DATNMT010000461.1:0-9555 GCA_035602495.1 Bradyrhizobium sp. | reverse complement strand
CGGACCGATTTTACCACCTTGATGGCGGGGGCGCTGACGGGAGGGGTCATGGGATTCTCCGTTGAAACGGGTGGTTTCGTGTGGGCTAAGGGCTAACCGGCTGAGCCTCAGGATACCGGCAATACCGGTTGCGCCGCAAGGCGGGCATCGCAGCAAACCTTGCAACACAGCCATCGCCAATGCGCTGCGGTCGGCCACCCAATCCGTGGAATTCGGGACGCGCGGCGCCCAATCACGCCGTTGATCTCGATCTCGCCCAATTGCGCGAACCCTCCTTCAAGGTCGAACCGGCGAATTCGACCCGCCGCATCCATTTTTTGGGCCGGATGGGAGGCTGCTGTGATCAGGTCGCCTTCGCCAGCCCGCTCACTTCGCCAGCGCGCCGAGCTTCGCGTAAGCCGCGATCGCCGCCCGCAACAGGCGCTTTTCGCGCTTGGGCTTGATGAAACGCCAGGGCGAACGGGCGCCATCCCGTTGCAGAGTGGCCGCCAGCGACTGGCCTCTCTCATCATCGTTCAACTGGCCCAGCGCTCTCTGGGCCTTGCGCAGGTATTTCAACGCGGCCGGTTGCTGCGAAAATCCCTTTTCTGAAAACAGGTCTTCGCACGCTTCGATCGAATACGTCAGCTTCTTGTTGAGAAGACGCAGGCGATGTCGCTTCTCCGCATCCATTTTCAGAAGCCTGCCGCTCTTTTTCAGAAGTCTTTGCTGCCAGCGCGCCAGTTTCTCCGCGCCGTATTCGGCGATCGGGCAAGCGCGTTCCTTCGCGGCCTGCCTTCCGCCGGCGGTGGACCAGGGGCCGTTCTCGATCCAGTCGGATAGCCCCCTGACCAGACGCCGATATCTGGTGGACCGAAGCGCCCGTGCCAGCCTGCGATGGTCACCCGCCCGCCTTTCGCTCCATGACCGATAGTAGGGCTCAGCGTGTGGCTTGTCCTGATTGACAGTGTTGAGCCGTTCGATCGCGACGTCCAGGTCGCGCACGGCGCCAAGTTGGCTGTTTAGCCACTTCAGCTCATCTCTGATCCGCGGCCGTTCGGCATCGGCAACCATCGGCGAATAAAACAGGATGACCGTGCGCAGGCGGGTCAGCGAAACGCGCATCTGGTGGAGCGCGGTCGCATCGCCGCCGCAGGTCGCGTCGTGATACGACATCAGCTCGTTGAGATAGCGGCGCGCGATCACCCGGAACGCCGTATCGCACGGCATCATCGGATTGAGCCGCGGAGTCGGATAGCGGCGTTGCCGGGGCAGCAACGGCTCCGTACGGGTGGCAACTGCCGATTTATGGTATAAAGACACCGCTGTTTCCGAGCCTGGCCGGCCTAGGCCGCCTCACCATACACAATCTGTCTTTCGCATTGCCCCAAAGTCTGCTCCGGCGTTCCGGAAGTGTCGACGACCGTCCAATCGACCGCGCCGATCTTATAGTGCTCCTGCAGGGCGGCAATATCGGGCGTGGCGTCGGAGGCATCCTTCTCGCGGCGGCCGACCCGGCTCTGTCGGGTCGCAAGGTCGGTGACGAGAAAGAAGCCGACAAATCGGACACTTAGCCCACGCGCGGCGTCGCGGATCGCGACTCGTTCCGCTTCCTGGGCGAACACGGCGTCGACCACGACGGAATGGCCTTGGGCCAGAACGCGAACCGCGTGCAGCACGAGGATTTCATAGATCTGCGCCGTGATCTCGGGCCGGTAGGCGCTTTCGGGTAGCCGATCAGTCTCGCTGACCTTGAAGTACTCCTTGCGCAGGACATCGCTGCGCAGCACCACGGCGCCCGGCTGCGGCATGATCAAAGGCGCCAGCGCCCGCGCCAGCACGGATTTTCCGGTCCCGGAAAGCCCGCCGATCGCGACCAGCACCGGCTTGGAGGGGCGGATCGTCAACTGCGAAAGCTCGGAAATAGGCCGGTGCCGGCCGCAGGGCATCAGCCTTGTCGCGAGAATTCCGGCCAAGACGCGGTACATGGCGCGACGGTTACGCCTCCTTCAGCCCGAACAGATGTGCTGCATTGCCGCCCAGGATCGCCACCTTCTGTTTATCCGACAGGGTGGTGGTGGCGAAGATGTGGTCGACCGGATGCTGCTCCCAGGGAATCGGGTGGTCGGTGCCGAGCACGATCTGGCTGGCGCCGACCTGGGCCACCAGATGGCGCAGGCCTTCCGGCGTGAACACCATGGCGTCGAAATAGAGCTGGTTGAGATATTCCGAGGGCTTCTTTTTCAGCGTGATATTCGCATTGCAGTTCTGCGGCGATACGAAACAAGCGTGATCGCCGCGCGCGGCATAGGACGGCAGAAACCCGCCGCCATGGGCGGCCAGCACCTTCAGGCCGGGAAAACGATCCAGCGTTCCTTCGAAGATCAGGTGCTGGAGCGCAATCGTGGTGTCGAGCGGATTGCCGATCGTATTCGACAGCCAGCCATTGCCCTTGAAGCGTTTGGCGAGCTCAGGTGCGCTCTGCGGATGGATAAAGACAACGGCGCCGAGTTCTTCGGCCTTGGCCCAAACGGGGTGAAATTTCGGGTCGGAAAAATCCTCTCCCATCACGCTGGCGCCGACCGCGGCGCCGCGCAGGCCCTGCTTTTTGACGGCAGTCTCCAGCTGCTGCACCGCAAGGTCGGGAAATTGCAGGCTCAGCGAAGCGAAGGCCCCGAACCGTTCCGGCCGTGATGCGCACAATTCGGCCAGCTTCTCGTTGTTCACCTTGACGATCGCCGCTGTCGTATCGCGGTCCTTGCCGTACCAGAACGGATTGATCGACAGGATCTCCATGTCGATCGCCATCGCATCCATCTCCTTCAGACGCTGCTCGATGACAATGAAGTGTTCCGGAACGCCCTTGACCGGCGGCAGCACCTTGTCGGCGGCGTCCCCCATCAGATCGATGGCCTCGCGAAAATAGCAGTGCGAATGCGCATCCACGGTCATGACACGCTTGCCGCCGACCTTGACCGGCAACCGCGGCGGGCCGGGCTGGGCGCGGGCCGCATCCCTCATGCAGCAACCGGAAAAGGCGATCCCCGCCGCCGCGCCCTTCAAAAAGTTTCTTCTGTTGGTGGTCATTGAAATTCCCCTTGGCAGTCCGACGCCGGCGTTTCCTTTGAAGCCGGTCGAATTGCATGGCCGGCCTGCTCTTGCTTCTTCGCCCGGCACATTGCCAAGCCGGAAGCGAGAGGGCAATCATTCCGGCAAGGATTGTGGTAGGCAACCCTGGAAAAACCGATCTGTTTTGGGAGGAAATTCGCATGCGTCTGCTTCGTTCACTGGTTTCGGCGCTTGCGCTGTTTGCCAGTTCCAATGCGCTCGCGCAGACCAGCTATCCCGATCGGCCGATCAGGATGATCGTGCCGCTCGCGGCGGCGAGCGCGGTCGACGTCGCGGCGCGGATCGTGACGCAGAAGATGTCCGAAAACATGGGCCAGCAGATCGTCATCATCAACCAGCCGGGCGCCTCCGGTCTGATCGGCGCCGAACAGGTCGCGAAAGCCGAGCCCGACGGTTACACCATCGGGGGCTTCAACGACAGCGTCATGACCATGGTGCCCAACCTTCATTCCAACATGCGCTGGGACATCATGAGGGATTTCGATCCGGTCTCGCTGGTCGCCACGGTGGAGTGGGGAATGATCGCCAGCAACGAGAGCGGCTACAAATCGGCCGCCGACCTGATCGCCGCGGCGAAGGCCGCGCCCGGCAAGATCAATTACAGTTCCGGTGGTCCGGGCAGCCCGCAACATCTGGCGATGGCGATGTTCGCCTCCGCTGCCGACATCTCGCTGACCCACGTGCCGTACAAGGGCGCCACCCAGGCTGCGACCGATGTCGCCTCGGGGCAGATTCCGGTCGGCTTCCAGGGCCTCGGCACGGTCGCGGCGCTGGTTCGCGCCGGCCAGCTCCGGCTGATCGGGGTGACCACCGAAAAGCGATTGGCGCAATTCCCCGACGTGCCCACGGTGTCGGAATCCGGTCTGCCCGGGTTCTTCTTCAATTCCTGGTTTGCAATCCTGGCGCCGGCCGGCACGCCGAGAGACATCATCGCCAGGCTGAACAACGAGGTGCTCAACGCGCTCGCCGATGGCGAGGTCCGCCACAAGCTCGAGGATCTCGGTTTCACGGTGCGCGGCACTTCGGCCAAGGAGCTCGGCGTACTGACGCGCGAACAGCTCGCCAAATATGCGCGCGTGATTAAGGAGATGGGGATCGCGATCGAATAGAGCGCGGTTTGCCGAATCCCGTCAGTAGCAATAGTGCCGGCGGCCGTCGCGGCCGCGATAGAACGCCGCACCTTGCGCGCAGGGACTTTCGGTCCAGGCATACGAGCCGCGCATCTCTCGCCTGAGCTGATAGTCGCCGGTATAGGGATTGTTCGGTCCCTTGTTCTGGCAATTGGCGTCCGGATAGAACTGCGCGCAATAGCCGGGGTTGGAGATCACCTCCTGCGCCATTGTCGGGGTCGCTGCGATCGCCGAGAGCAGTGCGGCGGCGCCCAAAACTGCGGACTTCATCATCGGTGTGCTCCTGTCAGGAAATAAAGGCGCCCGGATCGAAGCACACCTCGCAACGCACGGAGGGCTCAACGCGCAACGGCACGGGCCTGCTTCGGTTAGTGCCGCGCGGTCCCAAAAGGTTCACCCGAAAACGCATCCTGGGGGTGCGAGCGCAACAGCCTGCTACCTCTGCCCCATGTGTCGGCCGTTAAAGTTGTCTTCTAATCGTCGCGGTCGCTTCGGGGCCGGAGCGGAAATAGCAAGCCCGAGGACGACTGGCCCTGCAAGATCAATGGAACCCGCGAAAAGGCGGATCGCCGCTCCGGGCCGAGGGCCGGAGCAAGAAAGGCGTCCGGCGGACGACCGGGCCTTTCTTGCTGCAGGCCGCTCGAAGGAGTATAAATCCTGGCGTGCGGGCGCTCCGGCCCCGCATTCGGTGCGATCCGTCAATCGATAGTGGGCTTTTGGGATGGTCGTGACCGGCGTGCCTCAGGATAGGACGGGTGACGCTCGGGCGTTTTCGAGCAGCAAGCTTTCGGTCCTGCGCAAGCATCCGATCTTTTGTGAACTTGATTCGGCGGCGCTCGACCAGCTCTGCCGCTATGCCAAACACGCCACCCTGAAGCGGGGAGCGACGATCTTTTCCAAGGGAGACCCCGGCAACTTCCTGATTGCGGTGGTCTCCGGCACGGTGAAGATCAGCGTTTCTTCCCCCGACGGACGCAGCGCGATCCTGAATCTGATTGGCGCCGGCGAGATTTTTGGGGAAATGTCGGTGCTCGACCAGCAGCCGCGGTCCGCCGACGCCACCGCCAACACCAATTGCGAGATCTTCATCATCGACCGCCGCGAATTCATTCCGTTCGTGCGCAGCCAGCCGGCGCTGGCGATGAAATTCATCGAATTGTTGTGTACGCGGCTGCGCTGGACCAGCGATCAGGTCGAGCAGGTCATTCTTCAGAACCTGCCGGGCCGGCTCGCCAGCGCGCTCATTCGCCTGACCGAAAAGCACAAGGTCGCGGGCGGCGGCCGGACCATCGCCGTCACCCAGCAGGAAATCAGCGAGATGGTCGGCATGACGCGCGAGAGCATCAACAAGCAGCTGCGGGTCTGGTCGACACGCAGCTGGGTCCGCCTCGAGCACGGCGCCATCGTCGTGCTGGATGCCGGCCCGCTGCAAGCGCTGGCCGAGGCGGGCTGCGAAGAAGACGATTAGCGCGCCATATGTTCCCGCCGAGTTCCCAAAGCTTCTCTCTGTGAATGTGAGGCAACTCACATCGGGTCTTGTCCATGCCGCGCTAAGTCCACGCCGGGGATCATCCGCAAATGGAGACATCCAATGCATGGCACTTTCGAGCGATCACGCGATACAGGCGACAAGAATGTCTACCCAGGCTGGGGCATCGGTTTTCTGGCGATCGCCGCGTCGGTTGCGGTGACGCTGGTCGCGATGGCGATCGTTCACCCGGCGGGGTCCAACTGGATTGCCGAAGCGGCGCAAGCCGAGTTCACGAGCGATGTCGCGGTGCCGGAGGCAACTCCCCTCCAACTCGCGCGACCGGCAAGCGAAATTCGCTCCGCCAGAGCCAATTGAGATCCGCCGCGGCGGCCTCAATGGCCGCCCACGCCGCGTGAGGTGTCGATCTGTCGCTTGAGCGCCGCGATGCCGACGGCGCCCGGGATGACGTCTTTGCCGATCACATAGCCGGGCGTGCCGGTAATGCCGACGGCGCTGGCAAGCTGGATATCCTCCTTGAGGGTGGCGTTGACTTCATCGCTCGCAGAATCCTGTTCCAGGCGAGCCATGTCGAGCCCCTGATCCCTGGCCGCGGCGAGCGCTTTTTCGCGGCTCGCCGGGCCGGGGTTGCCGAGCAGCTCCTGATGGAAGGCGATGTACTTTTGCCCGCCGGGATCCTGCATACGCACCGCGACCGCGACGCGCGCAGCGTCCAGCGAGCCGGGCCCGAGGATCGGCAATTCCTTGAGCACGATCTTCAATTTCGGATCGTCCTTCAGCAAGGCAAGCAGATCCGGTAGCGCCCGCTTGCAGTAGCCGCAGCTGTAGTCGAAGAATTCGACCAGCGTGACGTCGCCGTCGGGGTTGCCGAGCGTCACCTGGTGCGGCGAGGAGAACAATGTCGCCGCGTTGCCGGCGATGGCGGCGCTGCGATCGCCGGCGGCTTTGACGGCAGTGCCGGGAGACGCGGCGCCCGCATTTGCCGCCGACCGATGCTTGAGTATTTCGGCCATGACTTGCGCGAGCGCCTCCGGGTGTTTGAGGAAGTAGCCTTTGACGATTTCTCCGACCTCGTCGGGATGGGCCGCGAGATAGTCCTTGACGATGGTTTCGATCTCGCCGTGAAGATCCTGCGCAGGCACCGGATGTGGTGCGAGCGCGATCAGGCCGGCGAAGATGGCCAATGCGAGCTGGCCAGCGATTTTATGTCTCATACATCACTCCATCGGTCGCCGGGTCTTGGTGGCGACATTGCGTCATCGGAAGAAACCGGGTCGGCCCATCGGCGGCCCGAACCGGCGGGGTCCGCCAAATCGCGGCGGCGGTCCCGGCGGAAACCCTCCGGGTCCAAGGCGCCGCGGCCCGACCGGAATGCAGAACCCGCGCGGCGTCCGCACCATGCCCAGCGGGCAGGGTGGCGGGCCCCGCGGCACGCAGGCGCCGTTGTCGAGGCGGATCATGCCGGCAGGGCATCCCTGCGGAAGCGTTCGAACGCAGTCACCATCGCGATCGCGCGTCATGCCGTGCGGGCAGGCCGTTGGCTCCCGCCGCCCGCATTCTCCGTTGCCGAGGCGGATGGTGCCGGCTGGACATCCGGGCGGAGACGGCTTGACGCAGTCGCCGTCGCGATCGCGCGTCGTGCCCGGCGGACAGGCGCCGGGCGCGTTGGGCACGAGCGGTACCAGCGGCGCCACCGGTCTGGTCGGAAGGCCTGTCCTGCACGACTTGCGGTCTTCTCCGACGTATCGGTCATTGCAGCACGATCCATCCGGCATTTTCGTATAGCCGGTTGCGCATGCGACCAGCGGTATCAGCTTTTCGCAACTCGCGCGGTGATTGGGGTCGACCGGTCCTGCGCAGCAAACGCCGGCGGTCGTGACATGCGAGGGCGCACAGCATTGGCCGCCCGCGGTCGGAATCTTCCCGGCTGCGCAGCACAAAGGCGGCGTGATCGGAACGATGACGATCTTCTGGCACTGGCTTTTGTTCGGACCGCTTGGCGTCTGTCCGGCCGGACAACAAATGCCCGTCGAAGTCACCTGGCTCGCCAGGCAGCATGAATTGCCGATCGGCACGTAGCCCGTTCCGCAAGTCGATATTGGCGGTGGTGGCGGCGTGCCACATTTGCCGTTGACCAGCGGGCCGCTGCAGCAGGCCGGCGCGCCGCCTGCGCCGGTATAGACCTGGCCGCTGTTGCAGCAGAAATTGCTCGGGCCGATCGGCGTCTGCCCCGCCGGACAGCTCGAATTCGAGCAGGCGCCATTGGCCGCCAATTGCGTCACACTGCAGCAGACGCCGCCGACCAGAACATTCGGCCTCGAACAACTGGTGCATTCGTGCGTGCCGGCGCGAACCACCTGCCCGGGCTGGCAGCCGCCGGGCGGCGGAGTAGGCGTAGGAGTTGGAGTGGGCGTGCTCGTCGGCGGCCCCGGCATGTGCGGTGGCGGCGGATTGCCGGCCAGCGGCGGAACGCCTCCTGGCCGTGCGCCACCCGGAAGCCAGCTCGCGCGCTGCGCGGGAGTGCATAGGCGCTCGATCGCAATGTCGCCCATATGTCCGCGCGCCGCCGGGTCGGGAGCCACGTCGGGAACTTCGTCGAAGTGATCGATGAAGTAGCTCGCGAGCGGCGGCTCGTCGGGATGACGAATGAGCCAGGTGGCGTTGCCTTGCAGGCCGTTGATATCGAGGGCGCCCGATTTCGCGAGCCGTGCCGCCAATGTCGCGTCGGCTGGATGACGCAAATCCTCGCCGGTCGTCCACATGAAGCCGCCGCAGGTCCACAACACGATGTTGCCGATGCGGTCGTAATTGTAGCCGATCGCGATGCCGCCATTGCCGTTGCGGAAGCGTTGCGGAAATCCGATGGCGTATTGATCCGGCCCGTGCTGCCAGATGCGCCGGCCATCGGGCAAGGTCTCGATCACGGCATAGCGCAGCACGCGGCCGATCGCGGGCGCGGCCAGCACCTCGAAGTCGAAGGCGCCGGTCGGCGCCGGCCGGTCGGCCAGGTAGATCCGTCCCTGCTCGTCGAAGGCGATCCCTGAAATTTCGGTTGGGCCGGCGGCGGGCGGCGCGGCGAGTTCGATCACGGCGTCATTGGCAAACGAGCCGTCGGGATTGAGGCCGACCGACCAGATTTGCAGGCTGTCGGCTACCGCGTAGTACAGCCGGCGTCGATCGACGGCGAGCCCGAAGATACGGCGTTCCGGCGCTGCATAATTCCACGTCGCCGGCTGTGTGCTGTCGAAGCCTGCGCTCGTGATATCGATCGGTTGCTGTGAATTCCACGGCACCGGCGGCAGGCCCTGGGCGCCGCGTCCGGTGACGCCATGGTCGTAACTGCCAAGGTCGCCGCCATCCATCGCGAGATGATGGATCATTCCGGTCTCGCGATCGGCGGCATAGAGCGTTTTCGAATCGGGATCGTAAGCGAGCGCGCCCAGCGCGGCGCCGGAATTGGCCCTGCCGTTAAGCGTCACATTGGCAAACAGGCTCACTCTGCCGGTTGCGCCCTCGATCTTCCAGATCGATCCCGGTCCGCCCTGCGGACCCCACAGGCCCGGCATGAACACAGCCTTCGGCGCGCCTAGCTGGATGTGCTCCGACTGGCCGTCCGCTCCTGGTGCTACGATTGGCAGTCCATAGACCGAGCTTGCCGCAACGTAGATGTTGGACTGCGATGCGTCGTCGATCGCGACGCCGAACACCTGTCCGATCGATGCCGCGGTGAAGGTGAAAAGTTTTGGCGCGCCCACGAGCTGGGCCTGCGCCGGTCCACCCATATTCTGCAGATCGACGACGCGCAGCGACGGACCGTTGAGATCGATG
>DATNMT010000455.1:0-2867 GCA_035602495.1 Bradyrhizobium sp. | reverse complement strand
CCTGAAACACGTTCTTCGCCAAATCCAACCCAATCGTGCTAATCTTCGTCATGGACGGTCCCCTTGTCTGGTCGAATCAACACCACCAGTCTGGCACACTGATGCCGTCGGGGGCCGTCCACACCATCTTTGCGAGGAGCGAAGCGACGAAGCAATCCATTTCACCATGCAAAGAAAAAATGGATTGCTTCGCTTGCGCTCGCAATGACGCCGATGCTGCTGGGCACTTCTCGTAGATACCGCGCCCTGAGACCAAGCCGCAAGTGATTTGCCTCCCTGTCAAGCCCCTTTTGCAAAGATATTCGGCTTTTCAGAATATTCGGATTATCCTATATTGCTTCCCGTCCTGCCCCACCAAAGGGGCGTTGCGCAACGTCATCAACGCGGGGCGGGATGCGGTGGACGCTGAGGGTGTCTCTGACGAGGGCGCTTGAAGCGGACGGAGAAGCCGTGTGGGCCTGGCACCCCGACGCTGGTGTCAAGTCTGCGAGAAGGAGCGCAGGCGACGGTGGCCAAAAAGCCCGGAGCACCGGGGCGAGCACGGAGTAGCCGTTAAAACCATTGCGTGGGGAATGCCGGGTGATTCCGGTGTGACCTGACTAACGCGTGTGCGCTCTCACTCTACCAATTGCACACGCGGCTATCGGGCGCATCGAGCGCCCGGCATTCCCTGCGCCCTTTGTTTGAAGAGGGCGGAAAATAAATGAATACCTCGCGCAAACGCATGCGGCGAGAATGTGAAGTCATGCCCAGTTTGTCATCACCCGCGAAGGCGGGTGATCCAGTATTCCAGAGGCCGTAGTGATCGAGCCGAGAAGCCGCGGCGTACTGGATCGCCCGATCCCGTCTCTGCCAAGGCTTCGCCGGGCCACGAATTCGCTCGGCCGCCGAAGCTTTAGCGAAGGCGGCAAGTCGGGCGATGACGGGCTTTGTGGTGCAGCGAGGACGGCGCAATACGCTCACGCTATTGCGCCCTACGCCCCCTCGCCCTCCACTTCCAGCACGAGCTCCATCGTCATCAGCACCGGATTGTCGCCGCGCACCAGACGGCCCATGGCGAGGCCGCCGAGATAATCGACCAGGGCGATGTCGAGCTGCGCCTCCAAGGCGCCGCTTGGAGCGAGCGAAATCATGCCGGAGGTGACCGCGAGCTCGGTCGCGAACGGCACCACGCTGCGGCCGTCGGCGAAGCGCGCGCCGATGGTGCTGCCGACGCCGCCGTGAATTCGCGCGCGCCTGATGCCATGCTCGCGGCAGAAGGCTTCGAGGCTGCTGGCAAAATCCTGGTTCGGCCGCAGCCGCAGGGCGTAGGCGCGGCTGGGCGCCTTGGCGGCGGTGGCGCGGGACGGGATCGGCCCGAACAATTTGAAATTGGTCTCGGGGTCGGGCTCGGCCGCGAAGTCAACGCCATCGAGGCCGAAGGCATCGACCTCGAACGGCTCGGCGACCACGGTCTCCTCCGGCAGGATATGGCCGCCGCCGGCGCGGCCATCGGCCTCCGTCCACAGCGCATGGCAATGGAAGAACGGCGCACGGTCGCGTTGTCCGAGCGTCATGGCGCCCATCCGCAGCCGGGCGATGCCCTCGGGGCGAAACGTCTCGCTGTAGAACGCCGCATTCTCCCCGGTCGTCGACAGCGCCGGCATCACATAGGCGAACGGGCCGAGCGTCCCTTCCCGCATGTTCAGCACGCCGCTCGTGAATCCCTGCTCCGCAAAGCCGCGGCGCGCGGCTTCCAGCAGCGGCAGGCCCGCCTGCAGCGTGAAGGAGAACGCGCGTCCCCGCGCTTCCGCCCACTGGATGCGCTCGGGCGCCGTCCGGCCGGGCTGGGCGATGCTGCGCATCGGCTAGCCCGTCTGCTTGTTGTTGAGATCGAGCAAGCCGCGCGCTTCCAGCTCATCGCGCACCAGCCGCTTCGGCACCTTGCCATAGCCGGATTTCGGTAACGCGTCCCAAAAGAAAAAACGCTTCGGCATCTTGTAGCGTGGCACTTTGGTCGCGAGGAAGCCGGCCATCTCGACCTCGGTCAAGGGCCTGGCGCCCTCGCGCGGCACGCAGACGGCGATGCCGACCTCGCCCCAGACCGGGTCGGGCACGCCCAGCACCGCGACTTCGCCGATCGCGGGATGGGTCAGGATTTTTTCCTCCACCTCGCGCGGATAGATGTTGGAGCCGCCGGAGATGTACATGTCGGAGGCGCGGCCGGTGATATAGAGGAATCCCTCCTCGTCCATATGGCCGAGATCGCCGGTGCGGAACCAGCCGTCGCGAAACGCCTTGGCGTTGGCGTCGGGGTTGTCGTAGTAGCCGGCGAACACGGCGGGGCCGATGACGCAAATCTCGCCGGTCTCGAACGGTTTCAGCTCGCGCCCCTGATCGTCCTGGATCGAGATCTGCATGCCGGTGCGCTCGAAACCACAGGTGCCGATCCGCGCCCGCGGCCCATCCTCGGGGTCGTGCAGCGCCGGCGGCAGCACGGTGATGTTGCCGGTGACCTCGCCGAGCCCGAAATATTGCACCAGCACGCCGCCGAGTTTTTTAAGCGCCGCCTTCTGGTCCTCCCGATACATCGGCGCGCCGGCATAGATGACATAGCGCAGCGAGGAATGGTCGTGCCGGTCGATAGCGGGATGTTCGACCATCATTTTCAGGATGGTCGGTACGGTAAAGATGTTGGTGACGCGATGTTTCGCGATCAGCCGGAACGCCTCGTCGATGTCGAAGCGTTCGGTGGGTAAAAGGATGGTCGGCACGCCGCGCGCGGCCTGCACGAGCTGGTGGATGCCGGCGCCATGCGACAGCGGTGCGACGACGAGGGAGGCATCCAGTTCGGTGGTGCCGGGCATGAGGTCGGCGAGATGATTTGT
>DATNMT010000426.1:0-2691 GCA_035602495.1 Bradyrhizobium sp. | reverse complement strand
CGTGCCGCTCGTGCTCGGGCTCGGGACGGGTGACGCGCGAGCGGAGCCTGTCGGTCAATATTCCGCAAGGCGTCGAAGACGGCACGCGCATCCGGCTTGCCGGCGAGGGCGAGGCCGGCGTCCGCGGCGGGCCATCCGGCGATCTCTACATTTTCCTGTCGCTCGCCACCCATGAGTTCTTCCAGCGCGATGGCGCCGACCTGCATTGCCGGGTGCCGATTTCGATGGTGACGGCGGCGCTGGGCGGCGAATTCGAGGTGCCGACCATCGACAAGGGCAAGACGAGAGTGAAAATCCCGTCCGGAACTCAATCCGGCCGGCGCTTTCGCATTGCGTCAAAGGGCATGCCGGTCCTGCGCTCGCGCCAGACCGGTGACATGTATGTCCAGGTCGTGGTCGAAACGCCACAGAATCTGACCAAGAAGCAGCAGGAATTGCTCGCCGAGTTCGAAAAATTATCGTCCGGCGCGACGCAGCCCGAAGCGGCGGGTTTCTTCACTAAGGTCAAGGACTTCTTTGGCAGCCGCGCCAGCTGAAAACGCGCGGTCGACAGGGGCGGAATCCGCGCCTGCGCGAATGCGTCCGGCTTGACCGAGTCGTCCGCGACCTATACGTGTTGACTGCTATATGACTAATTTCTGACAGTCCCCGCTAAATTGCGGTCCCGCCTGGTAGCGACATGCCTTTGCAATCGTCCGTGCGTGCGTTGAAAAAGCCCCCTCGCCTCGACGATGAGGTTCGCTTTCTCCGTTCATGGATCGAAAAGCCGCTGCATATGGGCGCGGTGATGCCCTCGGGGCGGCTGCTGGCGCGTACCATGGCGCAGTACGTCGATATCAAATCCACCGGTCCCGTCGTCGAGCTCGGACCCGGCACCGGCGCGATCACCAACGCGCTGATCGAGCACGGCGTCGATCAGAGGCGCCTGGTGCTGGTCGAATATAATCCCGGCTTCTGCGCGCTTTTGCGCGACCGCTATCCGCACGCCAAGGTGGTGCAGGGCGACGCCTATTCGCTGCGCGACTCCTTGCGCAATATGCTGAGCGCGCCGGCCTCCGCCGTGGTGTCCGGTCTGCCGCTGGTGACAAAGCCGATGCTGACGCGGCTGAAGCTGATCCGCGACGCCTTTGTCGCCCTCGCCCCCGGCGCGCCGTTCGTGCAATTTACCTATTCGGTGGCGCCGCCGATCCCGAAATCGCTGCCGGGCGTATCCACAGAAGCCTCCGAGCGGATCTGGATGAACCTTCCGCCGGCGCGGGTCTGGGTGTATCGCAAGGACTGAGGGCGCGTATTCCCGCAAAAGTGGCTACCGGTTTTGCGAAATGAATACGCGCAAAACAAAAGCCTGTTCGGCTTGCTCGACGGGTTCGTCCCGAACGCGATTTAAATCATGTCCGCGCTGAAAATCCTGGTGATCCCCGGCTCGCTGCGCACCGGCTCGCTCAATGCGAAGCTTGCGGCGGTGGCCGCCCATGAACTGGCGCAGCAAGGCGCCGAGGTCACCCGGATTTCGCTCGCCGATTTTCCGCTGCCGATCTATGACGGCGACCTGCAGAGCAAATCCGGCGTGCCGAAACACGCCGTCAATCTCAAACGCATGATCGGCGCCCATCATGGCGTCCTGATCGTGACGCCGGAATATAATTCCTCGGTGCCGCCGCTGGTCAAGAACACCATCGACTGGATCACGCGCGTGCAGGATGGGCAGGAGGTGCGCGGCGAGGTGTTTCGCGAACGCGCCTTTGCGATCGCCGCTGCCTCCGAAAGCCGGCTCGGCGGCACGCGCTCGCTGGCGGCGCTGCGGCTGATTCTGACCGCCTGCCACGCCACCGTGATCCCGAACCAACTCGCGCTGTCATTCGCCGGAGCCGCCTATGATGATATGGACAAACTGAAACATCCGGCCGATATCGAGGCGCTCGATGCCATGGCGCGGCAGTTGATCGACGTTTCCCAACGCATGATGTGAGGTGACATGCAGCCACCACAGATCGTCCCCCGCGACCGGTTGATTGTGGCGCTCGATTTGCCCGATGTCGCGTCAGCGGAAGCGATGATCGCGCGGCTTGGCGATAGCGTTACGTTTTACAAGATCGGCTATCAGCTGAGCTTCGCCGGCGGGCTGCCGCTGGTGCGCCGGCTGGCGGATGCCGGTAAGAAGGTGTTCGTCGATCTCAAGCTGCATGACATCGGCAACACCGTGGCGCGCGGCGTCGAGAGCGTGGCAAAATTAGGCGCGACGTTTCTCACCGTGCATGCCTACCCGCAGACCATGAAGGCGGCGGTCGAGGCGCGCGCCGGATCGGGTCTGAAAATCCTCGCCGTCACGGTGCTGACCTCTTATGACGATGGCGATCTCCACGCCGCGGGTTATCGCCTCGGCGTATCCGATCTGGTCGAGGCCCGCGCCCAGCAGGCGCAGGTGCTCGGCGTCGAGGGCCTGGTGTGTTCGCCGGAGGAAGCTCACGGCCTGCGCAAGATCGTCGGTCACCAGATGAATTTGGTGACACCAGGTATTCGCCCGTTGGGCGTTTCGGCCGGCGACCAGAAGCGTATCATGACCCCGGCCCGAGCGATTGCCGCCGGCGCGGATTATCTGGTGGTCGGCAGGCCCGTGATGCAAGCGGCCGATCCCCGGGCCGCGGCGGAGGCCATCCAGGCGGAGATCGCGCAGGCGCTGGCGTAAACAGC
>DATNMT010000397.1:0-2486 GCA_035602495.1 Bradyrhizobium sp. | reverse complement strand
TGATGCCGTGGCTGGCGGGCTTGACCGCCCTGCTGCTGGTGATCGGTCTCTATCAATCGGCCATGGCGCCGGACGACTACCAGCAGGGCGCCACCGTCAAGATCATGTTCATCCACGTGCCGAACGCGTGGCTGTCGATGTTCGTCTGGGGCGTGATGAGCCTTGCGGCATTGGGCACTCTGGTTTGGCGGCATCCGCTGGCCGACGTCGCCGCCAAGGCCGCCGCCCCGATCGGCGCAGCCTTTACCTTTCTCGCGCTGGTGACGGGCTCGCTATGGGGACGGCCGATGTGGGGCACCTATTGGGAGTGGGACGCGCGGCTGACCTCGGTGCTGATCCTGTTTCTGATGTATCTCGGCCTGATCGCGCTGTGGCGGGCGGTGGAAGACCCCTCGCGCGCGGCGCGCGCCGCCGCGATCCTGACCTTGGTCGGCGCCATCAACCTGCCGATCATCAAATTCTCGGTCGACTGGTGGAACACGCTGCATCAGCCGGCATCGGTGTTCCGGATGGGCGGACCCACGCTCGATCGTGCGTTTCTCATTCCGCTCTTGGTGATGGCGGTGGCGTTCACGCTGCTGTTCCTGACGCTGCATCTGGCGGCGATGCGCAACGAGATCCTGCGCCGCCGGGTGCGCGCATTGCAGATGATGCAAGCCAGCCAGCGGTCGGCGTGAACGCGATGTCGCTTGGTCCCTATGCATCTTTCATCGTGACCTCCTATTTGCTGGTCACGGTGGTCGTGCTGATTCTCATTGCCTGGATCGCGATCGACTATCGCCGCCAGATGACGCGACTGCGCGAACTCGACGCGTCCGGTGTGGCGAGGCGCTCCGGGCGAAGCGCGGTGGAATCAAAATGAGCGAACCTCCGACCACAGGCACCCCGCCGCCACCCCCCTCTTCGACCAGATCCTGGCTGATGGCGACGCCATTGATTGCGTTTGCCGCGCTCGCCACGCTGTTCTGGTTTCGGCTGGGCGGCGGCGATCCCTCGCGAATCCCCTCGGCCTTGATCGGCCACCCGGCGCCGCAAACCGCGTTGCCGCCGCTTGCCGGCCTGTTCGCCGGCGGCGCGCCGGTACCCGGGCTTGATCCTGCCGTCTTCAAGGGCAAGGTCAGCGTCGTCAATGTCTGGGCCTCGTGGTGCGTGCCCTGCCACGACGAAGCGCCGCTGCTGGTCGAAGTGGGCAGCGACAAGCGGCTGCAAGTGATCGGCATCAACTACAAGGACGCGCCCGATAATGCCCGCCGCTTCCTCGGCCGCTACGGCAACCCTTATGGGATTGTCGGCGTCGACGGCAACGGCCGCGCCGCGATCGAATGGGGTGTCTACGGCGTGCCCGAAACCTTTGTCGTCGGGCGCGAAGGCACCATCGTCTACAAGATGGTCGGCCCGATCACACCGGACAATGTCAATGCGGTGTTGAAGGTCGAGATCGACAAGGCGCTGAAAGCGGGGTCGTAGATCCAGTCCCCGTCATTCCGGGGCGCGCGACAGCGCGAACCCGGAATCTCGAGATTCCGGGTTCATCGTCCATCGGGCCGCGCTTCGCGCAGACCCGTTGGCGATGCCCCGGAATGACACTCAAATAATTACCCGCTTTTATCTGCCGTTCATTTGACGGCCATGGCGTCGCCACGAATCCGCAGCTAGCTTGCGGGCGTTACTTAAACTCCTTGGAGGAAGACACCCCATGCGTCATTTCACGCTCGCTTCCCTTGCCGCCGCGGCGCTCACCCTCGGCCTGCTGACGGCTTCGCCGTCGATGGCCCAGTCGACGCAGCCCGCCGCCAAATCCGACAAGATGGCGCCCGCGCCGAAGGCCGATTCGAAGATGACGGCGCCGGCCAGCAAGTCGGACTTGCTCGACATCAATTCGGCAAGCGCTGACGAACTCGACGCGCTGCCGGGAATCGGCAAGGCCTATTCGGCCGCGATCATCAAGGGCCGCCCCTACAAGGGCAAGGATGATCTCGTCAACAAGAACATCGTGCCGCAGAAGACCTATGACGGCATCAAGGACAAGATCATCGCCAAGCAGAAGTGAACCGATGTTTTCTTGACCTCTCCCCGTTCTTCACGGGGAGAGGTCGAATTCTCGCAAAGCGAGAATTCGGGTGAGGGGCCGGGCGCGGCGCCCACCACAATTTAGACCGCTTCGCGGAGAGAGCCCCTCACCCCAGCCCTCTCCCCGCGAAGGGCGGGGCGAGGGAGAAGTGATCAATCCTTCGACGGTGGCGCCGCCAGGATGCGCCGGGCCTGCGCCAGATGCGGCGCGTCGATCATGACGCCGTCGATCTGGATGGCGCCGGAGCTGCTGGCTTCGAGCGCGCGCACGATGCGTTGCGCCCAGTCGCGCTCTTCCTGTGTATAGGTGAACGCCTTGTTGATGATCCCAACCTGCGACGGGTGGATCGCGGCCTTGGCGGCAAAACCGTCGCGGCGCGCCGCATTGGCTTCGCGGGCCAGCGCTTCGGGATCGC
>DATNMT010000391.1:0-8714 GCA_035602495.1 Bradyrhizobium sp. | reverse complement strand
CTTCTTCGGTTTTGGCGGCGTGCCCGGTGCCGCCACCGTTCCGTCGGGTGAAACGGAGGCCACCGGGGTTTCGCCCTTGGACTGTTCGCGGCCGACCTCGCGGCGCGGCCAGACAAAATCATCGGCGCGGCCGGCGGGCGGCGCCAGCGGCTCGCCCTTGACCAGCGTTCTTGCCGCGAGCGCATCGACCGCGGCCGGGCGCGAGCCGGGGCCGCCGAGCAATTGATCGGTGCCGACCGAGGATGCCACCAGCGGCAGGATCGGTCCGGCCAGCGGACGCGGCGCCGGCTGCCCGGGCAGCGCATTGGCGTCCGGCGTTGCCGGTTCCGTCGGCAGTGCTATCGGCGCGGAGCGGCCAGCAAGCAGCCGGGTGATCTCGCGCTCGGCATAATGGGCGAGCTTGCGCGCGCCGGCTTTGGTGAAATACACGCCGTCATTGGAGCGCAATCGCCGGCTCTGGCCCTCGAAGTCCGGGCCCTGCTGCAGGAAGCGGCCGGCTTCGTCGACAAATCCGTCCCAGACATCGACATAGGTGATGCCGGCCTTGCTGGCGGCCTCGCGATACAGCGAATCCAGGAACAACATATCCGCGGTCGCCTTGGCGCCGCGCACCGCGGGAAGTCCGACCCACAGCACGGGCACGCCCTTGGATTTCAGGACGCCGATCATCTCCTCGATCTTCTTGGTATAGAGCTCGACCCAGCGTTCCTCGCGGAACTGATAGACGCCGTTCGGCGAGCGCGTGCTTTTCTCCGGCGCGAGGATCGGCACATCATTGTCGGCGGCATCGTCCGGAGACAATTCGGTATCGACCGGCTTGTCGTCGGGCTTGGCGGCGTCGGCGGCTTCATCCGGCTTGGCGCCGGGCTTGGCATCCGGTTTCGCTTTCGAGTCTTTCTTGTCGCCCTTCTTCTCGCTCTTGTCGCCCGGCTTGTCGGTTTTTTCGGCCGCGGGCTCGTGCATCGGGATGCGGTCTTCGAGTCCGAGCATGACCACGATGGCGTCCGGCTTCTCGGTGGCGAGGATGCCCTTGGCCGCCGCCGCCCAGTCGGCTGGTTCCCCCTTGGGCTGATATTTGATGAGGCCGGAGACGGTCTTGTGCCGGCGGATCACGCCCATATCGGGCTGATCGGCGTAGGCCTCCTCGAGGCCGTAAGCGAGCCAGTCCGCCATGCCATCGCCGAGCACCAGCACGTTGCGTTCCGGCACCGTTTCGCGCTTCTCCGGCGGCGGCGCCTTGGAGTAATTCTCCACCGGCCGCCGCGGCGCCTGCTGCTGGAACGGCGCGAACAGGTCGCCGCCGAACCAGCCACCGCCACCGAACCCGCCGTTGGAGCGCGGCTGCGGCCGCGCCGGCCCGCCGAAATTAAAGAACTGCGCCGATGCCGGTCCGGCGATGCCGACCAGCAGCGCGATCGCAACCGCCAGCGCGACCAGCGGCCCGGTCTCGGTGAACAGCCGGAAAAAGGATTTTTTCTCTTGCATGCGGCTCGGTCGCAATCGGTCGTTTGGCAATCACTATAATAGCGGAATCAGGCCGCAAGCGGGCAGATTTCGCGCCATAAACCGGGCTTCGGCCGCCGCCGTCAAGGGCGCGGGGAAAATCTCTTCGGGAAGGTTACTATCGCCGGCAAAAGCCGGGTTTCACCGGCCCCGGAGCCGCTCCAGCACGTCGGAGGAGGCAAATCCGTCCGCGGGCGCGCCGATCGAGGCCTGGAAGCTGCGCAGCGCCTCCCGGGTCTGGCCGCCGAGCTGACCGTCGGGGGTGCCGCGGTAAAAACCGCGCTGCGCCAGCAGTTGCTGCAGTTCCAGCCGCTCGGCCCGCGACAATTCGCGCTCCTGCCGCGGCCACGGCTGCACGAACGGCGCGCCGCCGCGCAGGCGGTCGGCGAAATGACCGATCGCCAGCGCATAGGCCTCCGCCGGGTTGTATTTCATGATCACCCGGAAATTCTGCAGCATCAGGAAGCCGGGCCCTTCCGCGCCGGCGGGCGCCAGCAGATAGGCCTTGTCGGTGGGATGCGGGAACGGCTGGCTGCCGGCGCGGGTGATGCCGAGATGTTCCCACTGCGCGATCGTCATCGCCTTGGCGCGGTCCGCCAGCATGTAATTGAAACCCTTGGGCACCACGACCTCGTAGCCCCAGGTCTGGCCGGGCTGCCAACCATCCTTCTTCAGATTGTTGGCGGTCGACGCAATCAGGTCGGCGGGATCGTCGACCACATCGCGGCGGCCGTCGCCGTCGGCGTCGACCGCATAACGCTTGAACGCGGTCGGCATGAACTGCGTCGGGCCGAACGCGCCGGCCCAGGAGCCGCGCATCTGTTCGGGGCGCAGATCGCCATGGTGCAGGATTTCCAGCGCCGAGAGGAACTCGTCGCGGAAATATTTCTGCCGGCGGCCGATGCAGGACAGCGTCGCGGTGGATTGCAGCACGCTGCGGTCGCCCATCTGGGTGGAATAGTTGGACTCGATGCCCCAGATCGCGGCGATGGTGTAGCGGTCGACGCCATAGGCCTTTTCCGTCGCGTCGAATTGCGTCTTGTACCTGGCGAGGATCTCCTTGCCCTTGGCGAGGCGGTTGTCGTTCACCAGGATGTCGAGATAGTCCCAGATCGACTTGGAGAATTCCGGCTGCGAATCCAGGAGATCCATGATGCGCAGATCGGGCGTCAGTCCCGCAGTGAAGCGCTGAAAGCTTTCCTGCGAAATGTTGCGGCGTGCGGCGTCGGGCCACATCGAGGCGACGCATTGGTCGAAATTCGCGGCCGCCTCGCGGATCGCGGATGCGGTCATCAGCGGATGGCCGGAAGCGCCGTCCTCGCCGCTCCAGGGCTGCGGTCCACTGGCGCCGGGGGCCGTTTGCGGCGGCGCCGAGGCGCCGGAGTTCGGTGCGGAGAAGATGTTCCCGAACAGGTTGGAAATCCCGCCGCCGGACGACTGCGCGTTGGCTTCGCCCGCGCCCATCAAGGCGGCCGCGATCATGACGGCGGCGGTCAGTGTCCTCATCGATGGATCCATCGGTTGCTTCATATCCCACTCGTTGCCCGTCATTTCGGGCTTTCAGGAGGCCCCGTCCCGGTTTCCAACAGTTTAACAAAGCCGAAGTTTTAACCTCACGGGCTGTTGAATCCGGCTTTGTTCGCGGCGGCAAACCGGCTACCACCATGCAATCCAACCTGTTCTTCGCGTTCTCCAGGATACCCCGACAGCCCCATGAAAATCCGCAAAGCCGTCTTCCCGGTCGCCGGCCTCGGCACCCGCGTCCTGCCTGCCACCAAGGCGATGCCGAAGGAAATGCTGACCATCGTCGACAAGCCGCTGATCCAGTATGTGGTCGACGAGGCCAAGGAGGCCGGCATCGAACATTTCGTGTTCGTCACCGGCCGCAACAAGGGCGTGATCGAGGATCATTTCGACCGGATGTATGAACTCGACGCCACGCTCGCGGCGCGGGCCAAGAAGACCGAGATGGAAATTCTGGCGCGCGACCAGCCTGCCGCCGGCGCCATGAGTTTTACCCGGCAGCAGGCGCCGCTCGGCCTCGGACATGCGGTGTGGTGCGCGCGCGACATCGTCGGCGACGAGCCTTTTGCCGTCGTCTTGCCGGACGAGCTGGTGCTGAACACGCCGGGTTGTCTCGCGCAGATGATCGAGGCCGCCGGCAAGCTGGGCGAGAAGTCCAACCTGATCGCGGTGCAAGAAGTGCCGGCGCATCTCACCCATCAATACGGCATCTGCGGCATCGGCAAGCGCCACAAGGGCGGCAACATGTTCGAGGTCGACGGCATGGTGGAAAAGCCGCCGCAGGGCACCGCGCCCTCCAACCTCTCGATCACCGGCCGCTACATCCTGCAGCCGGAAATCTTCAAGATCCTGGAAACCCAGGAGCGCGGCGCCGGCGGCGAGATCCAGCTCACCGACGCCATGATCGGGCTTTCCAAAAAGCAAAAATTCTACGGCGTCGAGTTCGAAGGCGAGCGGCACGATTGCGGCTCGAAGGCAGGCTTCCTGCGCGCCAACATCGCCTTCGGCATGGCGCGCGCCGACTTGCGGGAAGGCCTGCGCGCGGAGATGAAGAAGTATCTGGATGAGTGACGGCAAAAGCGCGCCGCGCTGTTGCCGTCATTCCGGGATGGTGCGTAAGCACCAGACCCGGAATCTCGAGATTCCGGGTTCGATGCTTCGCATCGCCCCGGAATGACGTTCCCTACGCCGCCAGCGAGAGCGTGGGGATGCTGGCCAGCACCGACTGGTTGCGGCCGCCGGCCTTGGCCGCGTAGAGCGCCTTGTCGGCGGCCTTCACCAATAGCGACCAATCCATCCCCGGCGACGGTGTCAGGCTGGCTATGCCGACGCTGACGGTGGTGGGCGTCGCGCCGTCGGACCATTCCATGACTTTCAGCCGGATCGTCTCGGCTTTGCCCACCGCTTCCGCGGAGCCAAGCCCGGGCAACAGCACCGCGAATTCCTCGCCGCCGTAACGCGCCGCGCAATCGCCGGCCCGCCGCACCGAATCCGAAATGCAGATCGCGATCCCGACCAGGATCTCGTCGCCGGCCTGATGACCGAAGCTGTCGTTGAAGGCCTTGAAATGGTCGGCATCGATCATCAGCAGCGCGAGCGGCGTCTTGTGACGCGCGGCGCGGCGCCATTCGGCGTCGATCTCGGCGTCGAACTTGCGCCGGTTCTTCAATCCCGTCAGCGCGTCGGTGGTCGCAAGCTCCTCGAGTTTTTCCTCGGCCAGCGCGCGGCGGCCGATCTCGCGCGCCAGGAACAGCGTCACGGCGAGCACGAACGAGATCAGCGTCAGCATGATCGCGCCGAGCCGGATCACCTCCCCGCGCCACAGGCTGAGGATGCTATCCAGCGGTTTACCGACCACGACGAAGAGCGGACTTGTGCCGCTGCGGCGTACGTAGAGCCGCGGTATGGAATCTACCGGTCCCACCCCGGAATACGACCCGCCACTTTGCAGCTTCGCGGGGTTCCAGTCCGGCCGATCTGCCAAATTCTTGCCAATGATGTCTAGGTCGAACGGCGTGCGCATGATGATGGTGCGGTCGGGGCGCAGCACGGTGATGATATCGCCCGGGCCGAGGCTCAGGCGGCCGAACAGATCGTGGAAATAGGAAAAGCGGATCGACCCCGCGACCACGCCGAGAAAGCCGCCGTCGGCCCCGGTGATACGCCGGCTGAGCACAATGGCATAGGCGCCGTGATGCAGCATCGGGCGGCTGATGAACAGGCCGGCGTCGGGATGGTCGCGATGCACCGTAAAATACTCTTCGTCGCTGCGATTTTCCGGCGTGGGATCCAGCGACGAGGCGTCGACGGTCAGCCGCCCCTCGGCGTCGAACACCTGGATCGCGCCGAAATGATTCGCGCCAGCGGCATGATCGAACAGGATCAGATGTCGGATCGGCTTGCTGACCTGGTTGATCTCCGGCAGCACCATGTTGCTCGCCACCGCGCGCAGCGACAGGTCGTAAAGCTCGACGTTGCGGCTGATGTCGGCGTCGATGCCGGCGGCCAGGTTTTCGAGAGTCTGGCGCGCCAGTTCCTCGTCGCCGTGGCGCATGTCGAGCATGACGCTGGCGCAGATCGCGGAGAAGCCGATCACGGTGGCCACCGAGGAGGCGATCAGCAATTTCGTCGATAGCCGCCAGGGCCACCTGGCCTTGCTATTGCGCCGTCCGAAGGGCATTTGCTCACTCCCGAACCGTCCAAATGCGCCTTCAGTGGTTGCCGCCCGTTTAAGCGGCGACAACGATGCGTTAATCGGTTAACGAATGGTTGCCGGAATGCGTGAATGGCGCGCAGATGCAGTGGCGGTTCCTGCCGAGGCGATATGAAGGTTGTCGGAGGCAAAATGGCAAAGACGGCATTCGACAAGATCAAGTCCGGGCTCGACGACGCCAAAGCCTATCTCGATGGGTTGCGAAACATGAACGACTACGACGCGCTGCGCGATTATCTGAAGCAGCAGAAGCTGCCCGAATTCGTGCTGAGCTTTGAGCAGATCGAGGAGATCATCGACGCCGCGCTGCCGCGCGCGGCGCAGCGCGCCTCATGGTGGGAGACCCTGCGCAGCCCGCAGGAAAAGATGCCGCAGCGCGAGGCGTGTCTTGCCGGCGGCTACATCGCGACAAGGCAGGCGGACGGGAAGAGCGTGCGGTTCAAGCGGATGAAGTGAGCGCGTTGATTGTCATGCCACGAGATCGGCGCCGTGCGTCATGTCATACGCCAGCAGTTCGGCGCCGGTGTCCGCCGCATCCATGATCCGCTTGCCGATCAAATCGCGCAGCGTCTCGGAGGTGCCGCCGCCGAGCGTGCCGTAGCGCGCGCCGCGATAGAGCCGCGAGACCGCGAATTCGTCGGTGAAACCGAATCCGCCGTGCAACTGGATCGCCTCGCTGGTGACCCGGTTGGACATCTCGTTGCACGTGATCTTGGCCACCGCCGCCATCAAGGGATCGGGAAACGGATTGGCGGTGATACAGGCGCGATAGAGCACGCTGCGGGCGGTCTCGATCTCGCGGTACATCTCCGCAAGTTTCCAGCGCACGCCCTGAAAGTCCCCGATCGCCTTGCCGAACACCGTTCGGTCCCTGACATATTTGCGGGCTTCTTCGAAAGCGCCCTCGGCCAGCCCGAGCGATATGCTCGGATTGAGGCAGCGCTGGGTGTTGAAGGCGGTCAGCAGCTTTCGAAAGCCGTCGTCGCGAATCACGAGATTCTCCAGCGGCAATTCGCAATCGTTGAACTGGATCTCGTGGAGGTTCTCGCCGCCCATCGTGTGGTAGGTCCCGGTCACCTCGAAACCCGGCGTATCGGGCTCCAGCAGAACGCAGCCGATGCCCTCGCGGCCGGGCTTGCCGTCGATCCGCGTGAAGATGACGAACATGCCGGCCTCCCTGGCCCGGCTGATCAGCGTCTTGGTCCCGTTGAGGATGACGCGGTCACCCCTGATGACGGCGTTGGTCCGGTAGTTCGCGACGTCGGTGCCGGCGTGCGGCTCGGTCATGCAGACGGCCAGGATGCAATCGCCGGAGACGACCTTCGGAAGAATCCGCTCGCGAATGGCGTCGGGGGCGTAGGTCGCGATCACCCGGGTCTGCACACCGGCCTCGCCGAGGGTGGCCATCGCGGTGACATAACAAGTCTTCGCAATCTCCTCGAGTATCAGCGCCGTATCGAATACCGGCAAGCCGAGGCCGCCATATTGTTCGGGGACCGACATGCCGAGCACGCCGATATCGGCAAGCTGCTTCATGTTTTCCCAGGGAAACGTGCCATCCATGTATTTTTGCGCGTTTGCCTTGAACTCCCCCTGCGCGAGGTCGCGTACGGCCGAGACCATCCGCCGCTGTTGTCCGGTGAGCTGGAAGTCCATTGCATTTCCTTGAAGTGAAAAAGGCGATATGGAAACCTAACGATAAGCGGAGAGCAGGCAAACGACTTTCATCGCATTCTTGAGGTTTGCCATAACATCTCTGCGCCGGGAGAGACGCATCATGATCAAGGCCGGAGCCTTACTTGCCGCCGCACTTGTCCTCGCAAACCCGGCGGTGCGCGCGCAAACCTATCCGTCCAGGCCGATCACGCTGATTATCCCGTTCGCCGTCGGGGGCTCGAACGACATGGTCGGCCGCGCCATCGGCAAGAAGCTGACCGAGGTGTGGGGTCAGCCGGTGGTGGTCGAGAACCGTTC
Source organism: Bradyrhizobium sp. (assembly GCA_035602495.1). Classification (GTDB taxonomy): domain Bacteria; phylum Pseudomonadota; class Alphaproteobacteria; order Rhizobiales; family Xanthobacteraceae; genus Bradyrhizobium. The sequence continues at coordinate 1,000 of DATNMT010000391.1, read as the reverse complement.
CGGCGCCGGCGGTGTGATCGGCAGCTCCGTCGTCGCCGCCGCGCCGCCAGACGGCTACACGCTGCTGCTGGTGTCGTCGACCTTCACCATCAACCCGGCGATCAAGAAGAACATGCCGTTCGACACGGTCAGGGACTTCACGCCGATCGCCTTTATCGCCCGCTCGCCGCTGCTGGTCACCGCGTCGAACAGTCTGAAGGTCGAATCCGCGAAGGAATTGCTTGCTCTGGCCGGCAGCAAACCGGGCCTGATCAGCTACGGCTCGGCCGGTCCCGGCAGCATCAACCAGATTGCGGCCGAGCTCATCGCGCTTTCGGCGGGAGTGAAGCTCATGCACGTGCCCTACAGGGGCGGTGCGCCGGCGCTCAACGATCTGGTCGGCGGCCATGTCGACGTCTACGTATCTAGTCTGCCGCAGGTGCTGCAGCTCGCCCAAACCGGCCAGGCCAAGGCCCTTGCGGTGACGAGCGCGAAGCGAACGCCGCAGCTGCCGGACGTGCCGACGCTCGACGAGGCAGGCATCGCCGGCTTTGATCTGTGGTCGTGGTGGGGCATTGTCGGCCCGGCCGGGATGCCTCCCGATGTCGTCAATGCGCTCAATTCGGAGATCGGCAAGATGCTGAATTCGCCCGAACTTGCTACGTTCCTGTCAAACGAGGGCGCCGAAGCCGAAGCCATGACGCCGCAGCAATTCGGGGACTTGATGCGCCTGGAAACCGAGCGCTGGATCAAGGTCGCGCACGAGGCCAATATTTCGATCGATTAGAGCATGATCCGGAAAAGTGGGAGCCGGTTTTCCGAAAAGATCATGCTCAAACAAAAAGATAGAGCGGGGTGACGATTCGAAGAAAAGTCATCCGGCTCTAGCGCGTGATGATGACTTGAGTCAGCGCACGATCTCGCTTCACCTATCCCCGCAAGCGGGAGAGGGAGAGTAACTCACGCAAATTCGGCGAAACGCCGCGCCACCGTCCGGTACACATCGCGCCGGAACGGCACC
>DATNMT010000386.1:0-6194 GCA_035602495.1 Bradyrhizobium sp. | reverse complement strand
TTGACCGTGGATTTGATGCAGCATTGCCTTGATCTCGTTCAGCTGCCCTTCGATGGATTGCAGCCGCTCGGCCATGCTGACCATCTGCGCCCGGCTCGGCAGGTTCATGCTGACGAGATATTTCTCCATCATGTCGCCGAGCTGCTTCTGCGCGCTCGCGCTGACGCCGCCGACCTGGTTGACGACCCTGGAAAATTCCGGCGACTCCATCACCTTGTTGGCGAAAGCGTTGAATCCCTTCTCCATCTCGCCGATCATGTTTTGCCAGATCGCGACCGGATCGTTGCTCTTGTCTGCCATTGGCGTCCTCCGGCATGATCGCGACTGTCTCGCTTGTTTTCAACCATACCACACTGTTGAACATCGCGGCGCTTGATTTGTCCGCCCGGGAAGCCTTCTGCGGCGCGAAAAACCATGTCATAGAGTCATCATAACCATACCGTCCGGGAGACCAGCCAAGGTGAACGTAACCGCCCATCAGCCGCCGCAGATCGCCCGCGCCAACGGCATCGAGCTTTGTTACGAGATTTTCGGCGACGCCCATGCGGAGCCGATGCTCCTGATCATGGGGCTTGGCGCCCAGATGATCCATTGGGACGACGATTTTTGCCGGCAGCTCGCAAGCCGCGGCTTTCGCATCATCCGCTTCGACAACCGCGACATTGGCAAGTCTTCAAGACTTTCCGGCGGCAAGCGCCTGGGCCCGGTCGAACTGCTCAAGCTGCGGTTCCTGAAGATCCCGGTCGCAGCGCCCTACAAACTGCGCGACATGGCCGAGGACGTGACCGGCCTGATGGATGTGCTCGGTATCAAATCGGCGCATCTGGTCGGTGCCTCCATGGGCGGCATGATCGCCCAGGAGATTGCGATCTCGTTTCCGGCCCGGGTGCGCTCGCTGACCTCGATCATGTCGACGACAGGCAATCCCAAGGACCCACCGCCGACCCGGGAGGCGGCCGCGGTCCTGATGGCGCCGCCGCCGGCCACCAAGGAAGAATATTTCGCACGCTATGCGCAGACCTGGAAAGTCCTGCGCGCCGGCAGTTTTCCCGAAGACGAGGCCCGCGACCGTTCGCGCGCCGAACTCAATTTCGAGCGCGGTCTCAACCCGGCCGGGGTCGGACGGCAGCTCCGCGCCATCCTCGCCTCCGGCAGCCGCAAGCAGCGGCTGGCGTCGGTCAAGGCGCCGACGCTTGTCATTCACGGCACGGTCGATCCGCTGGTGCGCCCCGCGGCCGGCATGGACACCGCGGCCTCGATCCCCGGCGCCAAACTGATGTTGGTCGAGGGCATGGGTCATGCCTTGCCGATCCGGTTCTGGCCGCAAATCATCGACGCCATCGACAAGCATGCCCACGCGGCGACCGCCAGGGCGATGCATTAGTTCGGCAACGCCAGGAGGGTGCCATGAAACTGGAAGGCGGATGCTATTGCGGCGGCCTGCGCTATGTCGCCGAGGGCGAGCCGATGTTGAAAGCGCAATGCCACTGCCGGGAATGCCAATACATCTCCGGTGGCGCTCCCAACATGTTCATGCTGATGCCGTCGGATGGCTTCAGCTATACCAAGGGAACGCCAAGGCAATTTACGCGCAGCGATCTTGAAAACGCGGTGACGCGGGAATTCTGCGCCGAATGCGGCACGCATCTGACGACGCGGCGGCCGGGATTATCAGCGGTGATTTTGAAAATCGGCACGCTCGACGATCCCGCCCTGTTCGGCAACCCGCGGATGGCGATCTTCACCATCGACAAGCAGGCGTTTCACCAGATCCCCGAGGGCATACCGACGTTTGAGCGGATGCCGGGAAGGCAGTAACTCTCTTGTCGTCCCTGCGAAAGCAGGGACCCATAACCACCGATGTCAATTGTTGCGGGAGGCAACTGCCACATCGTCCAAATCGAAAGGGCGCGGCGTATGGGTCCCTGCTTTCGCAGGGACGACGTTACCCGCCTGCCCACACATCCAGCACGTAGCGGTTCTTGGCGCCGAGATCGTCGATCCAGCGCTGCCCTGCGTCGGCATCGGCGCCGGAGCGTTCGCGGTAGATCGCGACCAGTGCCGCCTTGACGTCCGGCTCCATTTTGCCGCCGTCGCCGCAGACATAGACGATCGCGCCTTGCTCGATCAGGTTCCAGACACGATCCTTTTGCGCCGAAACCAGATGCTGCACGTAGGTCTTTGGGCCCTCGCCGCGCGAGAACGCGGTATGCAGTTCGGTGATGCCATCCGAGGCAAATGCCTTGAGCTCATCGGCATAGATAAAATCCTGATCGGGATGACGGCAGCCGAAGAACAGCATTGCCGGGCCCAGGCTTTTACCTTTTGTCTTTTGCGCGGCGCGCTCCTGCAGGAAGCCGCGAAATGGCGCAAGCCCGGTGCCGGGGCCGATCATGATGATCGGCACCGAAGCGTCGTCGGGCAGGCGGAAGCCGGCCTTGGTTTCGCGCAGCGTCGCATGGACGGTCTCGCCGGCGTGGCGGCTTGAGAGATAATTCGAGCAGATACCCTTGTAGATGCCGCGCCCCGAACTTTTGGGCCCCTCCACCACGCCGACGGTGACGCTGCAGCGTGAAGGGTCCACCGAGGGCGAGGAGGAAATCGAGTAATAGCGCGGCGCCAGCAGCGACAGCATTTCCAGATAAGCGTGGAACGGCAACTCGCACGCCGGATGTTCCTCCAGCAGGTCGAACACCGACTTGCGTTTTGTCAGGATCTCCGAGCGGTAGCGTTCGGCCGCGGCGGCATCGTCGCCGACATAGGCCAAAAGCTTCGGCTTCGTCACCGGGCAGCGGGTTTGCTCCGACATGATCTGGATCTGCTTGCGGGTAGCGACCTGCTGCAATTCGACAAATTCGGACAATAGCCGCCCGACCGACACGGCGTCGCCGACCGGCAGCTGCGCGCGGCGGCCCTCGGCGACCCGCAACCGGATCTGGTCGGCGGGCAGAAAGCCGAAACGGCGCGCCACGGAATCCACCAGCGCCGGGTCGTTGCGCGGCACCACACTGAGATGATCGCCGACGCGATAAACCGCGCCAGGCGGCAGTTGCACCTCGATATGCCGGGTCGACCGCTCCGAGGCGTTGGCGCCGGCCTTGTTCTGCAGTTCGCTGTTGACCAGGATCTTCATCGGCGAAACGCCGCCGAGAGCTGCGATCGGATTGACCGCGGCCGGCGCCACCGGTTCGATCTTGTAGAGCGGCTCGTCCTCGGCGCTGCGGCGGAACGCAGACTCGACGCCGAATTCCCGGGTCGCCAGCGGCGCGAGCTTGGCAAACCAGCTTTCGAACTCGCCATCGAGATCGACGCGCGCATCGCCCTCGCCGCGGACATAGACGCTGCGTCCGCCATGCGCCGCCAGCCGCTCGTCGATCAGCCGCGGGATCGACTGATAGGTCGCGGCCCAGTCGCTGTTGCCGCAGCCGAACACCGCGTAGCGCACCTTGGCGAATGCGTCCTTCGGCAGATCGCCGCCGAGCCATTTGACGAATTGGGTGGCGTTATCGGGCGGCGCGCCGTTATACGAGGCGCAGAAGATCAGCACGCCGCCCTGCTCCGGCAATTTGCCGGCGAAATCATCGAGGGCCGCGAGCCTGGTCGCAAAGCCGTTGACCTCGGCGAGATCGGCGACGCGGGTGGCGAGTTCTTCGGCGGTGCCGAGGTTCGATCCGTACAGCACCAGCAACGGCGTATTGTGTCCCGGCCGGGCCCGGGCGCGCGGCGCCGCCGTGGCGCCTGCCGCGGCAGCGGTGGCCGCGGCCGGGCCCGCATACGCGCCGCGATCCTTGTCGCTGCGGGCACGCACCTTGATCTTGAATCCATCGGGTTTGATCGTCAGCGTTTCCTTCAGGTGCATCCGGTAGCGGTTGACGTCGATCAGCCTGAAGCGCTGCAGGATCATGCCGATCGCGAGCGCCGCTTCATGCATCGCGAAGCCGCGGCCGATGCAGGCGCGCTGGCCGTTGCCGAACGGCTTCCAGGCATTGATGGGGCGTTTGGCTTCGGCCTCGCGGCTGAAATTCTCGGGATCGAACGCGTCAGGGTTCGGTCCCCACACGCTGGGATCGCGGTGTAGCGCCAGCGCAAGGATCAAAACAAACGTGTTCTTCCGGAGCTCGTATTTGCCGCCGATGGTCTCGTCCTTGAGCGGCGCGATGCCATAGGCCGGCGCCGGCGGCCACAGCCGCAGGGCCTCCTTAAGAATCTGCGTGATGTAGGTGAGTTGTGTAACCTGCTGATAGGTCGGCTTGGCATCGATATCGGGTCCGAGCACCCGGTCGACCTCCTCATAGGCCTTCCTGAGAACCTCGGGATGCTTCAGTAACGCATAGAGCGTGCATGACAACAGACCGCTGGTCGTTTCGTGTCCGGCAATCAGGAACGTGTTGATCTGGTAGCGGATGTTGACGTCATCGAGTTGCTCGCCGGTGGCGCGGTCGACGCCGGTCATCATGGCGCCGAGCATGTCTTTCTTGCCCTCGGCAGCTTCGGCGTTCTTGCGCCGTTCGGCGACGATCTCGTCTACCATCGCGTTCATGAACGCGACGTCACTCGCGAGGTCGCGGTTGCGGTTGCGCAACCAAAGCCCTTCGAGCGGAAGGCCGCGGGTCAACATGATGGTCTCGAGCGAACGCACCAGCGACTCGACGAACGGATGATAATCCTCTCGATAAAACGAGTTGAAGCGGTAATCGAATCCACACAGGCCGATGGTGTCGAGCGTCAGCGCCGTCATGTCGTGGACGACGTCGATCTCATCATCAGCATTCAGGCGTTCCCACTTCTTGACGAGCTGATCGGCGATATCGACCATGCTCGGATGATAGGACTGCATCGCCCGGTTGCCGAACGGCTGCATCAGGATGTTGTGCGCCTTGCTCCAGTTCGGCTCGTTCGTGTACGCTGTAAACAGTCCGTCGCCGGCGACGGCCCGCACGCGGCGCAGGGACCCTTTCACCGCCTTGTCGAACCGCTTCTCGTCGCTGAGCTCGTCGACCAGGTCGTGCCCCGACACGACGACAAATGGAGTGCCCATCATGTCGAGCCAGAAGATCGGCCCGAGTTCTTTTGCCATCCGCGTCATATGCTGGATCGGCGCGCCGGAATCGACCGACAGCATGTTGCCGACCACCGGTTTCTTCGGCGGATGCGGGATCGGGCTCAATCTGTTCGTCGACGCCATCGTGATAGTTTCTCCTGCCTGATCGCTTCGTCACTGCGAACGAAACGAAGCAATCCAGTAATGGTTTCGTCATTCCGGGATGGTCCGAAGGACCAGACCCGGAATCTCGAGATTCCGGGTTCGATGCTTCGCATCGCCCCGGAATGACGGTCAAGTGGCTACGCGCGTTGCCATGACGGTCTCACCCAAACCGCTTTCTGCGCCATTCGATCAGCTTGGCGCTGACCTCGTCGGGCTTTTCCTGCTGCGTCCAATGGCCGCTGCCGCGCACCAGGTATTTCTCGAGATCGGGAATGATCTTCTCCATGCCGTCGGCCGCGGACGGCGGCAGCACGTGATCGTTCTCGGCCATGATCATCAGCGACGGCACCCGCACGGTATGGTCGAGCCCCGCTGAGCGCTGCCAGTTGCGCGACATGTTTCGGTACCAGTTGATGCCGCCGGTGAAGCCGGATTTGGTGAAGGTATCGACAAAGACCCGCTTTTCCTCCGGCGCGAGGATCGGCGTGCGCGGGTCGTGTTTGGCGTCGTAGCCTGCGATCATTTGCGGAAACGCCAGATTGAGCCGCGGCGATGCGCCGACCCCCGCCACCGGCTGTTCGGCAGGCGCGTCGACGCTGCGCTGCACCGGCTTGCGCATGAAGGCATCGAAGGTCTGTTCGACCCGGCTGTTGAAGATCTTGTCGGCGCTATGCGAGGGGTCCTGGAATTGCACAATATACATGTGCTCGCCAAAACGCTTGCGCAGCAGTTCGATCGGGTCCGCGGGCGCGCGATTGGTGTGCGGGGTGTTGATGCCGACGACGCCGGCGACGCGATCGAGATGCCGCAGCGGCATTTGCCAGACGACAAACCCGCCCCAGTCGTGGCCGACGAAGATCGCCTTGTCGATCTTGAGATGGTCGAGCAGGCCGACGAGATCGCCGGTCAGATGCTCGATGTCATAGGCCTCGACCGGCTCGGGCCGGTCGGTCGCGCCATAGCCGCGCTGGTCCGGCGCGATCACCCG
>DATNMT010000375.1:0-5404 GCA_035602495.1 Bradyrhizobium sp. | reverse complement strand
GATCGCATTGTCGGCCGCATCGCCGATACCGTCATGGCGTTTCCGCTGTTCGTGCTGGCGATGGGCATCGTGGCGGCGCTCGGCAACACCGTGCAGAATATCATCATCGCCACCGCGATCGTGAACTTCCCGCTTTATGCGCGGGTCGCGCGCGCCGAAGCCAATGTGCGGCGCGACGCCGGTTTCGTGCAGGCGGCGCGATTGTCGGGCAACGGCGAATTCCGGATTCTGCTGGTGCATATCCTGCCCAACATCATGCCGATCATGATCGTGCAGATGTCGCTGACCATGGGCTACGCCATCCTCAACGCCGCCGGCCTGTCCTTCATCGGGCTCGGGGTGCGGCCGCCGACCGCCGAATGGGGCATCATGGTCGCGGAAGGCGCCGGCTTCATGGTGTCGGGCGAATGGTGGATCGCGCTGTTTCCAGGCGTCGCACTGATGATCGCGGTGTTCTGCTTCAACCTGCTCGGCGACGGGTTGCGCGACATCGTCGACCCGCAGCGGAGGACGTGAGGATGAGCAGGGTAACCGAACTCGACGCCTCTTTTCACCTCGCCCCGCTTGCGGGGAGAGGTCGCCGCGCTCTTGCGCGGCGGGTGAGGGGGAGCCTCCGCGCATTCCTCTGTCTGCTGTATTCGCTGATAGAGGCCCCTCACCCCAACCCTCTCCCCGCAAGGGCGGGGCGAGGGAGCCGACCTCCCGCGCGGAGTCTCTGACATGACGGCGCCCCCGCTGCTCGACGTCAACGATCTTACCGTGGAATTCGCCACAAGGCGCGGCATCGTCAAGGCGGTGCAGCATGTCAACATTTCGGTGGCCAAAGGCGAGACGCTCGGCATCGTCGGCGAATCCGGCTCCGGGAAATCCGTGACCTCCTATGCGGTGATGCGGATCCTCGACCGCGCCGGCAAGATCGCCGAGGGCTCGGTGATGTTTTCCGGCATCGACGTCAGGACCGCGACCGAGGACCAGATGCGCGATTTGCGCGGCCGCGAAATTTCGATGATCTTCCAGAATCCGCGCGCCGCGCTCAATCCGATCCGCAAAGTGGGCGACCAGATCGAGGACGTGCTGCGCCAGCACGTCCAGCAGGCGCAGGTCGGCGACCGCGGCGAGAAGGCGATCGAGGCGCTGGAGCAGGTCAAGATCGCCCGTCCCCGCGAGCGCTATCACGCCTATCCGTTCGAGCTGTCGGGCGGCATGTGCCAGCGCGTGGTGATCGCGCTGGCGCTGGCCTGCAATCCGCAGCTCCTGATCGCGGACGAGCCGACCACCGGTCTCGACGTCACCACGCAGAAGGCGGTGATGGACCTGATCGTCGAGCTGACGAAACGGCGGGGCATGTCGACCATCCTGATCACCCACGATCTCGGACTGGCCGCGGCCTATTGCGATCGCGTGGTGGTGATGGAGAAGGGCCGCGTGGTGGAAACCGCGCTGTCGGCCGATATCTTCGCCAACCCGGAACACGCCTACACAAAAAAGCTGATGCGCGCGACGCCGCGGGTCGGCGTCTCCCTGCGCGATCTGTTGCCGGAGGAGGAAGCAACTACTGTCATGGCCGGGCACAGCCGTCTGAAGGACGGCGTCGCTTCCGCTCGCCTATGCCCGGCCATCCATCTTTCTTCGCAAGACTCTTCTGCAGAAGCGATGGACCCCCGGGTCAAGCCCGGGGGTGACGGTTCAGCAGGCGGGGAGAGAGAGAAGAGGCCCGGGGCTGACGCGGGCGCAAAGCCACTTCTGCTTGTCGAGAAACTCGTCAAGGAATATCCGCGCCAGGGCGCCACTGCGACATTGACAAAACTGTTCTCGCGCAAGCCGCCGGTCGAGCTCGAGCAGTTCCGCGCGGTCGACGGGATCAGTTTCGGCGTCGGCCGCGGCGAGAGCGTCGGCCTGGTCGGCGAATCCGGTTGCGGCAAGTCCACCACCTCGATGATGGTGATGCGGCTGCTGGACCAGACCTCGGGCCGCATCATGTTCGACGGCGACGAGATCGGCAGCATCCTGCCCAACGCCTTTGCGCGGCTGCCGTTGCGCAAGAGCATCCAGATGGTGTTCCAGGATCCGACCGACAGCCTCAATCCGCGCTTTACGGCGGCGCGCGCCATTGCCGATCCGATCATGCAGCTCGGCGACATCAGGGGACGCGACGCCTTGCGTGCCCGCTGCGAGGAACTGGCTGAAATGGTCGGCCTGCCGGTCAACCTGCTCGATCGTTTCCCGCATCAATTGTCGGGCGGCCAAAAGGCCCGCGTCGGCATCGCGCGCGCCATCGCACTGCATCCGAAACTCGTCATCCTCGACGAGCCGACCGCCGCGCTTGACGTCTCGGTGCAGGCGGTGGTGTTGAATTTGCTGCAGGATTTGAAAGCGTCGATGGGCATGAGCTATCTGTTCGTGTCGCACGATTTGAACGTGGTGCGGCTGTTGTGCGATCGTGTCATTGTGATGCGGGCCGGGCGAATCGTGGAGCAGGGGGCGTCCGAGAAGGTCCTGGGCGACCCTCAGGACGCCTATACAAAGGAGTTGCTGACGGCTATTCCTCATCCGCCGTTGCCGGTGCACTAGAAACGTTGGATGGAAATGTAATGGCTGCCGATCCGCTGGACGATTATATCGACGCCGTCTCGAAGGCGCTGGCGCTCCCGGTCGACGCGGCCTGGAAGCCGGCGGTCAGAGCCAATCTCGAGGTGTCGCTGAGGCTGGCGCGGCTGGTCGATGAATTCCCGCTTTCAGACGAAGCCGAGCCGGCCAGTGTCTTTGCAGCCTGATCTCGCCATGACCGCCGATGTTGACGGGCTGTCGGCCTCTGAAATCGCTTCCGCCGTATCGGGGCGAAAGCTGACGGCGGCAAGCGTGATCGAGGCAGCGCTGACGCGGATCGCCAAGCACGATCCGATCCTGAACGCCTTCACCGACGTGACCGCGGCCCGCGCGCGGGCGAAAGCGCGTGCGGTCGATGCCATGGTCGCCGCCGGGAAAAATGCCGGCTCGCTCGCCGGCGTGCCGTTCGCGGTCAAGAACCTGTTCGACGTGCAGGGGCTGTCGACGCGTGCTGGATCGAAGATCAACCGCGACCTGCAACCATCGCCGCGCGACGCCACGCTGATCGAGCGGCTGGAGGCGGCCGGCGCGGTGCTGGTCGGCGCGCTTAACATGGGCGAATTCGCCTACGACTTCACCGGCGAGAACGTGCATGACGGTCCGTCGCGCAATCCGCACGATGTGACGCGGATGACCGGCGGTTCGTCGGGCGGCTCCGGCAGCGCGGTCGGCGGCGGCCTGGTGCCGCTGACGCTGGGGTCGGACACCAACGGTTCGATCCGGGTACCGTCGTCGTTCTGCGGCATCTTCGGGTTGAAGCCGACCTACGGCCGCCTGTCGCGCGCGCGGTCGTTTCCGTTCGTCTTCAGCCTGGATCATCTCGGTCCGTTCGCGCGCAACGTCGCTGACCTCGCGCTGGCCTATGATGCGATGCAGGGGCCGGATGCGGACGATGCCGCCTGTACCGCGCGCGCGCCCGAGCCGGTCGCTCCGCTGCTGGCGCAGGACATCGGCGGTTTGCGGATCGCGGTCGCCGGCGGCTATTTTCAGAAAAATGTGTTCTCAGAGGCGGTCGAAGCCGTCGCGCGGGTGGCAAAAGCGCTCGGGACGACGCGCACGATCGAAATCCCCGAGGCCGGACGCGCCCGCGCCGCGGCCTATGTCATCACCACTGCCGAAGGCGCCTCGCTGCATCTCGACCGGCTGCGCAAGCGCCCGAACGATTTCGATCCGGCGGTGCGCGACCGCCTGCTGGCGGGGGCGATGATTCCGGCCGCCATGGTCGACCGCGCGCAGAAATTCCGCCGCTGGTATCGCGCGCAGGTGCTGGAGCTGTTCAAATCGGTCGACGTGATTCTCGCGCCGGCAACGCCCTGCGTCGCGCCCAAGCTGGGGCAGACGACGTTCGTGCTCGACGGCGTCGAGATGCCGGTGCGCGCCAATATCGGCATCCACACCCAGCCGATTTCCTTTATCGGGCTGCCCGTGGTCGCGGTGCCGGTTCCGCTGGAGCCGATGCCGATCGGCGTGCAGATCATCGCCGCACCCTGGCGAGAAGATATCGCGCTGCGCGTGGCCCACACGCTGGAGCGCGCCGGCGTGGTTTCCGCGGCGCCGCCGAGGGGACTATAGCCATGCAGGTCGATCTCCCCGAGGTGCTCGCTGAGGTGACCGCCGAATTTGCACGCTACGAAAAGGCGCTGGTCTCGAACGACGTCGCCGTGCTCGATGAGCTGTTCCGCACCGACGCCAGAACGCTGCGCTACGGCGTCGGCGAAAATCTCTACGGCCATGACGCGATCATGGCGTTTCGCGCGGCGCGCTCGCCGATCGGCCTGGGGCGCAGGACCGACAAGACGGTGATCACCACCTACGGCCGCGATACCGCGGTCGCCTCGACCTTGTTTTACCGCGACACCCTGCCTGGCAAGGTTGGACGGCAGATGCAGACCTGGGTGCGGTTTCCCCAGGGCTGGAAGATCGTCGCCGCCCATGTCAGCATCATCGCCGAACCCGAATCTTCAAAGGGTATGGATCAAAAGACATGAGTCTCGACGATCTTCCGACCGGCGCTCCGCCGCGTCCTGCCGAGGGGGCAGAGACGGTGGTCCGGCGCGTCGACCGCGCGTCGCCCTCATTGGAAAAAATCACGCGCGCCGAAGAGCTGCGGCTGCAGCTGGCGGACGAGATCGTGCGCGGCGCGCTGCCGCCGGGGGCGGCGCTCGACGAGACCGACATCGCGCGGCGCTTCAACGTGTCGCGCACGCCGGTACGCGAGGCGCTGCGCCAGCTCGCGGCCTCCGGCCTGATCGATGCGCGGGCGCATCGCGGCGCGGTGGTGGCGCGGCCCTCGATCGAGCGGCTGACCGGGATGTTCGAGGCGATGGCGGAACTGGAAGCTTTGTGCGCCGGGCTGGCCGCGGAACGGATGCAGCCGGCCGAGCGTAACCGGCTGGAGGCGATCCACGAGGAATTGCGGGTGTTGAGCTATGCCGGCAATCCGGACCGCTTCCACGAGGTCAACGAGCGCTTTCACAATGCGATCTATGCCGGCTCGCAGAACGGCTACATCGCCGAGATCACGCTGGCCACCAGGGTGCGGGTGCAGCCGTTCCGCCGCGCCCAGTTCCGTAATCTCGGGCGGCTGGCGAAATCGCATGCCGAGCACGACCGAGTCGTGGTCGCGATCCTGCGCGGCGACAAGACCGGCGCCGCCGCGGCGATGCGCGCGCATATCGAGCTGGTGCGTGGCGAATACGAGATCTACGCGGTCTCGGTGTAGGAGGCGAATAGGGAGTAGCGAATAGCGAATAGGGATTTTTCTTCGCTACTCGCTATTCGCTACTCCCTATTCGCC